>JBFIJP010000042.1:0-16856 GCA_041600695.1 Thermoplasmatota archaeon
CACCGCCGGGGATTTGCACCCGATGGACCTCAAGAACGGCGTTTCCGCCGCCATGAACGCCATCCTAGACCCGGTGCGTGCTTACTTCGAGGAGCACCCGGACAACCTGAACTTCGTCAAGGAGTTGAAGAGGACGCGGTAGGCGAAGCAAACGCTTATTGCGTATTTGCACATTTGTGCAATTGTGCAATCGTCGCTGACGGTGCCCCAACAAGAGGTCCTGCGCGCAGTGATGGACGCGGGCGAGCCCATCAGCCTGGATGCCCTCTTCACCGCTGGGACGGGCGGCCTCTCCAGGTCCATGCTCCTGCGCCACCTTCAGAAGCTGGTTGAACTGGGCATCGTTGAACGCCAGGGGCGCCGCCAAGGGGCCCGATACCAGCCCCTGCAGCGCATGGAAGTCAGCTGGATGCGCCAATTCCGCTACGGCTGGAGACATCTGAGCTGGCACGTTGAACCCCCGATCAGCCATCGATACCCGTTGATCAACCGGCTCCCCGACCCCATGGCCCGGACCACCTTGGAGCGGCTGCTATCGGGCCTTGAAGATCAAGGCATCCTGACGCCATGGAGACGCTATCAAGAAGTGGTGGAAACCGAGGGCTTCGCGGAACGTGAGGCGCGCATCCTTGACCCGAGGACGCGCCGGGCCTGGCGTCGAATCCTGACCGATCCGGGGCAAGCGACGCCATCCGTGATCGTGTACGGCAGTTGCGCTCGGGGCGACGCGCGCGCCGACTCGGACCTGGATGTGCTGATCTGGGTTCCGTATCCGTCCCGAACCTTCCATTTTCTTCATGAATTCGGCGACTCGCTACCTGCTGGCGCGGACGCGAAGCTCGACTTCGACCTGCCGTATGATGGCCCCATCATGGATTTGGTCGATGACATTAACCTTGGGGCCGCCCGCGCCCTAGACGTCAAGGTCGTCCCCGATGATGAGCTGATTGACCTGCCGCCTGGTCTCTGGAAAGCCATCATTGAGGAAGGAATGACCGTCTGGAACCTGAACGGACGATGGATCGAGGACTGCGACTGGGATGCATGGCAATCTGACCTCGCCGCGTTCCGGGAGGCCACCTGATGGAACCCACCACACATCAGGTGGCGCGAATGGTCCTCCTGGCCAAGGCGTACCTCGAATCGGCACGCATGAACCACGAACGCGGGCCCCTCCAAAGCAACGTCGCCTACGACGAAGCCCGGCACGCCGCCGAGGTCGCTGGCAAGGCGCTGTACTTGGCCAAGAACGGAAGCGAGTTGGTTGCGGACCACGGAAAGGGCCGCGGGCGCGGGCACGCCATCGGTGGTCAACTGGCGCAAGGAGGTCTGATTCCCGAAGCAGTGAGCGAGAGGGCACTCAGCAAACTACTGCGTTCGCGCAACCGTGGCGCCTACGGCTTCTTCGACACAGTTGAGAAGGACCAGATCACCGATGCCATTCAAATCGCCAGTGCCATGATCGCGGCAGCCGAAGGCTGGCCCGACGGCCGATTCCATCCGCCACACCCGCGCGACGCCGAGGAGGACCCTCCGCGTTCCGGTTAACCGGACCCGACCGCCTGTCCGCACACCGCACCCGTCAACCTCGCCCGCACCTGCGCCTCCTGCCACGCCCGGCCGACGGGCCCAGCACGCAAGCGACCCGCCTCGGGGGCCCACTCCAAGTCGTCGTAGTGAACCCGCTCGAGCAGGAGCCCCTCTGCCGGAGCCACCTTGAACACCGGGTGGGGCTGGCCAGTCACCAGCGCCTCGGCGATGGATTCCGGCGGGGCGTCGCCCCGCCCCACCGACAGGCAGGCATCGACCATGCGGCGCACCTGGTTCCACAGGAAGCTGGGCCCCTGGATGGTGAAGAGCCAGCCGGGACCTTGGCACGGCGCAACATCGAAGCAGTCGATGCGACGCAGGGGGTCCCGGTGGGCCTCGATGCGTGCGAAGGCCCCCATGTGGTGCGTGCCGAGGAAGGACTGCGCGGCGCTGACCATCAGGGCTACCTTTTCATCGCGCGCGCGCGCGACGTAGCTGTAGCGGCGCCAGGCTGCATGCCGAGGGTTCCACCCGGCCGGCACATCCGCAGCGCCAGTGAGCCAAACCCCTGGTGGCAGATGACCCTGCACCGCGGGAACCAGCCCCTTCAGGTGCTTGCGCAGAAGCGTCGCCCGGCACACGTTTTCCACCGCCGAAACGCCCTTGTCCGTCCGGCTGCCGGTCTTGAGGGAGCCCTCGACGTACCCCTCGAACGCCAGCGCCTCTTCCAGGCTGGCCTCCACCGTCCGGGCGAGGGCGGGATCACGGGGATAGGCGTCGAACCGGGAGCCGTCGTAGGCGAGACGGAGGGCGACGTGCCTCAGGGTTGGTGAGATGCCGTGGCGATGCGGAGAAGGTGGGAAAACCTGCCGTCAGCACCCGGCGGCTACTGCGGGTCGGGCAGGCTGGGCAAGGCGGGCAGGATGTCGCCTGGGCCGGGGGGTTGGCAGGCCAGCAATGCCAGTGGCCGGTCGGCCGCTGCTGCGATGGTGGCGGGGCTGAGGATGCAGGCGCGGCCCACCTCGTCGGATCGTTGCAGGACGGCGGCCTCTCCCGACACCGTGCGGACGCGCGAGCCATCCACGGCCTCGATGATGTACGACAGGCTGCCGTGGTCCGTTGGCGTATGGTTGCCGGAATAGACTCCGTCCCCTGCCACGGCGTCTGCGCCGGTTCCGTCGTCCACCAGTGGCACATCCACCAGCGTGTCCGGCGTCAACGCGACTTGCGCCACGACGGTTGCGTTGACAACCGGCAGGCCATCGTCGGTGAAGTTTAGCCGCAACGCCAGGGGGACGCCCACCAAGCCAGCCGCATCGGAGTCGTCGGTTGCCAGGAGGGTGGTGTTGAGAACATTGTGGCCAAGCATGGTCAGTGACTCGTTGCCCGTACCCAATACACGCAGTGTCCAGATTCCATCGACCGGGGCGTGCACCCGCACCAGAGCCTCGTCGACCCATGTGGTTCGAACCGGTGCCCAGGTGACATTGGCAGTGGGCGCCGCGGCGCGGGCCACCGATCCATCGGGTTGCACCAGCTCAAACTCCAGGCCCGCAAGCGAGCCGTTGGGCGCCGTCACCACGAAGCTGGCGTCCCGGGCGTCCGTAACGTTCCACGTGAATTCCGCCAGCACCGTGTCGATGGGGTCGCCCGAGAAGAAGAACGGGAAAATGATGGGGCCCGTGTAGGACCGCCTGGCCGCGTTGCCGACGTGTTCCCTGAAGGTTTGTACCCCGTTGTCATCCGGGTCCTGGCAAACATCGGCGGTGCCAAACAGGAACGCCCGAATCCACTTGCGCGCCACCTCCACATCCGGAATGTCGTTGTGGCCCTGGCTGCCGGTCATGTGGGCCACCCGCTGGCAGAAGGAGCGGTCGTACCCCAGGGTGGCGCTGTACGTCGAAACCACTTGGTCGCCGGGGTTGCCGCCGTACAACTCGGAGCCTTTGGTGTACCCTGCCAACAGGAAGTACTCCACGCCAGTGGCGCCCCGCTCGGCATTCATGTTGGCCAGGATCGGGTTCCCGTACCGTTTGAGTTCAAAATCGGCCTGCATCCGCAAACCATCCAGGATGCGTGTCGCGTTCAGGTTGTCTGTCCACCAGGGGCGCCACTGGAGGGTGAATCCGAACAGGTCGCCGTAATTGCCCAGGTTGCGCCCGTCAAGGCCCAGATAGTATCTGTCTGCGTGAGGCGGCGCGCCGGGGAACTCGACATCGGAAACCTCGACGTACGTGTCCCCGAGGCGGGAACCAAGGTGAGGCGTTCCCATGGTCACCAGCCGCCCAATGATCCCTCCCGGCTCGCGGCCCTCCAGGTCGTACGCAGTCAGGTTCGCGTGGGGCAAATGCTCCTCAATCAGATGCCGGGATGCCAGGCCCCCCATGCTGTGGGCGATGATGTCGAGTCCGCCGGCGTAGGGGCGGGTGGTATCCCGGAGAATCTCGGCAACGGTGCCCAGCATTTCCACGCCGGATGTACGGAAGTCTTGCTTTTTGTCGTAAACGAAAATGGTGACACCGCCGTGTTGGGTGTCCTCCGCCCACGCCCAGGGATCCTGGCCCGAGTCAATGATGGCCTGAACGCGCAGGTGGTATTCCATGTCGTCCTGCCAGCCGGCGGGGCGGTTGTACGTGGCTGCGTCATAGTTGCGGGTCCAGCCATGCACCAGGACAAGGGGCGGCGCAACAACTTGCGCTTGCGCCCCCAGCACTTCCAACTTCCAGGTGCCACCCCACGGCACGTCAAGGCCCCGCAGCCGGTAACGTTCGTGGGCTCCGCCGAAGGCATCCACGCCCGCCTCGAACCGGTCTGGGAGGGTCAGGATCGGTCGGCCTCCGGCGTCGACGCTCAATTCCACCGTCCAGGCGGCCCCTGACACGTTGGTCCATGCGGTGCCGTCCCAGCGTTCCAGTTGCACGAAGGTGTGGTTTCCTGTGTCGGCGCCGGGGTCGAGTGGGTAGCCGCCGGTGATTCGCATGTCGAACTTGAACCAGTAGGAGCAAGGCTCCCCACAATCCACCAGCGCATGCCTGTTCAGGTCCCCGAACGGAATCTCGAAGCTGGGCCAGCCCCCGTCGCTGCCGATCTCGTACGTGATTCCCACGGTGTCGTCACCGCACGGTACGAAACGGCAGCCCGGATGGGAGTCGATCAGCGTGACGCCCTGCAGGAACCGGGCATTGAGGCGGGCGTACATGCCGTCCATGCTGCCCCCCGCCGCCGTCTGGTGGGCGTCGGGGGTCACGGGCACGTCAGGGGAAACCGTGTAGCCGGTTGTGTGAACCACTCCGTTTTCATCCACGGCGACCCCGACGTAGACATCGTCATGGTTGCCGCCCACCAGTGTGGAATAGCTCAAATCTCTCAGGAACGAGTCAAGCCGCGCCACCACGGCGTCCTGACGGCCCGAATGCGTGGTGGATACGCCGCCCTCCACCAACGGGAAGTTGGCTGACCGAGCCGCTCCCGCCAGCACCAGACTGCCGTCCTGGTCAAGGTGCACATCGTAGAGATCATCGTAGTCCGCGCCGCCCAGGAAGGTACCATCGATCAGGCCGGAGCCGTCGTCTCGCACGCGGACAACGAACCCGTCGGCGTCGCCATTTTTCCAACTCGTGTATTCGCCTCGGTGGGTGGGCTGGAATGTGCCGCTGGTAACGGGGAAGTTGCGGGACTCGGCGCTGCCCACGACAATCAGGTGCCCCTCGTGATCCAATGCCACCGCGTGCCCGTAGTCGTAAAACGAACCCCCCAGAAGCGTCGAGTAGACCGGGTAGCCCAGGTTCGCAGGAAGTTTGACCGCAAAGGCGTCGGCGTAGCCCCGCTGCGTCCGCTGGAAGGCCCCCGGCGTGGTGGGGAAACCCCGGTAGCCGGTGCCCGTGATGTAGACGAAGCCATCGTCGCCAATAGCAACAGCCGTGGCCTGGTCATTGCTCGTCGAGCCGACCAGCGTGGAAGCCTCAAGCGTCGTCAGGTCCGCGTCCAAGCGCAGCACGAAACCATCCCGGTAGCCGTTGCAGAAGCAGGTTTTCCACGCCCCTGCAGTGGTGGGGAAGGTCGTGGACCGGGTTTCTCCCACGATGTACACCTTGCCGTCGGCGCCGATTTCGATACCCGCTGCCCGGTCGTAGGAGGTGCCACCGATGTACGTCGCCGCAAGCAGGCCATCCAGGCCCGGCGTGAAGGTGGCGGCGAAGACGCTGGTGGAGCCGGGGTTTGTCGAAGAATATGCACCTGGCGAGGTGGCCATGTTGGTGCTGCTGGTGCCGCCGGTGAGAATCGGCAGGCCCGTGTCCGTGACCGCCACGCCGTAGCCAGTGGTGGAGCCATTGCCGCCAAACACCGCCACGACTGTCGGTTCCCCGGCGCTGTAACGGGCCAGCAGGGCAGCCCCGCTGGCGGTATCGACGCGGTAGGCACCCGGAGTGGCCGGGAATGCCGTGTCGTAGGTGAGTCCCGCCACGTAAGCGAACGACGCGTGGGTTGCAATGCCGCGGCCCATGTCATAGTCGGAAGCACCGAGGTAGGTGCCATACACGAGAGGGTCGATGGTCAGCGGCAGGCGCGCATCCACGCCGGCCACATCGAAGCCGAAGCGGCCGCCGCCCAGATCCAGGTAGGAGCTTTCCACCGGCAGGCGGACGCCGTGTGATTCCTGGAAGGAGATCGGGGCGGGCTGGCTGAGACGCCCCAGACTGGTTTCCATCACCAAGGAGTCCCCATCAAGTCGAGCAGTGGCGCCCTCGACGCGCACCACGATGGACTCCGCGGCAATGCCGGCGTCAAGCAGGAAGTCGTACTCCAGGTGCCCCTGCCGCGTGTAGAGTCGCAGGTCCACGCCGGGAAGAATCTCAACCAGTCGCACGGCCTCGACGCGCTGCACGCCGAGCACCCAGTCCTCTTCGGGGCCAAGCATGTAGTTGTACGTGGTCGGGAGGACCTGACCCTCGGCCACCGCAGTGGCGGCGTGGCCGCCCTCCACGGAAAGGCGCACCGCGTGGCGGGGGCCTGTGCCGTTCTCGCCGGGGCCAATCTGTACCAGCGTCATGCCTCCCGAGGTCACGAACAGTCGACCTTCAGGAAGATGGGCCGCATAGAGCACGGCCGGGTGAAACTGGCCCCTGTTTTCCTCGAAGCCGGGGCCGGGCTCCGCCCCCGTTGCGAGCGGCGCCGGGCCCAGTGCACGGGGTTGGTCGAGGCCGGGTGCCCCCGACGCCAGTGTTGAGGCAATCATCAGAACCGCCAAGAAAAATCCCTGGAGCTTCACTTGCCCACCACCTTGATTCTCCATGCCACCCTGACGCGCGTTAACACGGTTTATCACCTTCGTTCAGGCAACCCCTGCGCGCAGGTGCAGACCTGCACCGGCACCGCCAAGAAAAGCGCCCCGCTGCGCGGCCTGTGCCCCGAGTCCTGGCCACGTTCAAGCCCCGCGACGACGAGGAACGCCGGATCGTGGAGGAAGGCCTCGGCGAGGAAGTGGCTTGGCTGGCCGACGGCGGGAGCCTGGGCGAGGTGGAGGTGGCGTTGTCGTTTTGGCCGCGGGGGGAGTTGACGCGGCGAGGCTTGGGTTGGGCGGATTTCCCGAAACTACGCGTGCTGCAACTGTGCACGGCGGGCGCGAACCATGTGGACTGGTCCACCGTGCCAGATGCCGTTCAGGTCGGCTGCGCCCCCGGAACGACCGGGCCCTACATCGCGGAGTACGTTCTCGGCGTGACGCTGGCCTGGTCCCGTCGGCTCTTCTACCACACACAGGAGATCAAGGCTGGGCGATTCGAATTGGGCGACCCCATCCGGGGCCTAGGGGAACTAACCATTGGCCTCGTCGGCTACGGCGGTATCGGGCAGGCGACCGCCCGGCTCATGCGGGGCCTCGGCTGCCGGATCGTGGCCGTCAGCCGCAGCGGCGTTGCCGCCGCCGGTGACCGGGAACCGCTGGACTGGCTGGGCACCATGGCGGATCTGCCCCGGCTGCAAGCCGAATCGGACGTGATCGTGCTATGCCTCCCCCTAATCCGGGAAACGGAGGGTCTCGTCGATGTCGATTTCCTCGCGCCGCTGATGGGGAGGCGCGTGCTGCTGGTGAACGTGGCCCGCGGCGCGGTCGTGGACGAAGAGGCGCTGCACGCGTGGCTGGACAGCAGCACCAAGCACTGGGCGGCGCTGGACACGTGGTGGAAGTACCCGCGCAAAGAGCGGGAGTACCCGTTTACGCAGCCCTTCCACAAGCTGCCCAACGTCATCATGACGCCGCACAACAGTCCCAACGTCACCGGATTCCGGTACCCCATGATCCAGGCAGCCGTGGAGCACGCCCGGACGTACCTGGAGTCAGGCGACATCGCGCATCCGGTGGATCGGGAGGCCCACCAGTTGGATGTGGACGGCGACGGGCGCTGACAAAACACGTTGATCTGAGTGTCCCAGACTTCAAGGCTGGCGCCGGGGCCGCCGCCAAGCAACGCGTGCTGGTTTCACGTTTTACATGGAAAGCGCCAGCCGGGCGCGCAGCGCCCGGCCCTGTGGTTGATGAAAGATGGCCACGGAGTCGGCGGCGATTTCATTGTTTTTGCCCCGGAGGCAGATCAACGGGGGGCACAGGGGTGGTCTAACTGGAACCCCTTGCGTCGGCAGCTTCCTGGGGAGTCTGGCTGGAGGCCTGCCAGTCCTCACCGGGCGAGCGGGGACTCAGCACCCAGTAGTTCCATGCGTTGGCAGCCCCGCACACCGACGGGTAGACGCGATCGTCGTAGAATGCCCACGTGCCCTGAACGGCGGGGTCCGTTTCGGCGTAATAGGCTGCCATCAACTGGGATTTGCGCTCGTCGTACGTGAACGGCTCTTGGGCTTCACGGCCCGTCTCGGCACGGCCGCTCTGCTGAGCCCACTCGTCCCATGGCATTGCCCGGCACTGGATGCCCTTCGTGACGAACCAAGTGCCTTCGCTGTCGCCAGCCAAATCACTATCCGTGCAACCAGCGAATACCGTGGCCAGCAACATGCTTGCTAGCATGAAGGGACCCGTGGGGTAACCCATGTCATTGGATGGACGGTGCCGCTTCTTGGGTGTTGCGACCGGGCAACCGGTCCCGCTGGCCACTTCGTGCAGGAGCATCAGCCGAAGCAGCAGCCGAACCAGCAGCCGCCACTTCGGGTTCCAAGTGTGGCCGCCAGATGCGGCCGTGGCCGCGGCCCTACGGGCGTTCACACTTGAAATCGGGGCCCTCGGGCTTGCAGCACAGTCCCGCCACGGGCTCTTCATCCCAGGTGACCATGAACCCGATCTGGCAAGTGCGGATGCCGGGCCCGTCAGGGGCGCAGGTGTCCTCGTCAATGCAGATGCCCTCGTGACTGGCATCAATGGGGGTGGCCGCCGTGGCAAGCGTTGCGATGACCAGCAGAACGATCCAGTGCTTCATTTTCTTTCCTCCTTGCCCCCTTGGGGGATGCGTGATGGCGAATCGTCATTATTATCATTGGCCAATGTCAATGTACTGGGGCCAGTCTCGGAGACCACCCTGTGCGGGGCCGGCCCTTCTGGCCTCTGGCCATGCCGCGGCCCACGCGTGGTCCTTGGCTCTCCCTCGGGCAGCTCATGCGCACCTGGAAGGTTTTTTAGCTACCCTCCTTGGGCCGCCAGGTCGCCCGCGATGTCTGACGAAGCCCCCCACAAGGCCTGGCTCATCCTGGAGGATGGAACCGTGGTCGAGGGCGAGGCCTTCGGCGCCGCCGGCACGGCGTACGGAGAGCTCGTTTTCAACACGGGCATGTCCGGCTACCAGGAGAGCCTAACCGACCCCAGCTACAACGGCCAGGTGCTCATGTTCACCTACCCCATGGTAGGCAACTATGGCGTCAACCCCCACGACTGGGAGTCCGACAAGGTCTGGCCCCGCGCCGTCGTCGTGCGGGAATGGTGCCGCCAACCCAGCCACCGCGACAGCACCAAGACGCTGCACGACTGGCTCGTCGGGGAAGGCGTGCCCGGAATTTCCGGGATTGACACCCGGGCCCTGACGCTCAAGACCCGCGAGAAGGGCTGCCTGCGCTGCTTCGTCACCGACGACGAAAAGCAGGTCCACGACCTCGTCGCGCGCGTCGGCAGCATGCCAAGCGTCGAGGCCGACAACCTCGCCGCCGAAGCCAGCACCGACCACCTGGTGCGCTACGGCCGCAACGACGCCGGCAGCCTCAACGACGACACGTTCGAAGATGGCGCACCCATCGTCGCCGTCCTCGACACGGGCATCAAGCGCAACATCCTGCGCAACCTCGCCCGCCGCTTCAACGTCCTCCACTTCCCGTGGAATGCCACCCCGGATGAAATCCGCACCCACCAGCCCGACGCGCTCTTCCTGGCCAACGGCCCCGGCGACCCCAGCCACCCAGACATCCTAGCCCACACGGTCCCGACCATTCACGAGATGTCCCGGGAACTGCCCACCTTCGGCATCTGCTACGGCAACCAACTCGTCAGCCTCGCCTACGGTGCCAAGACGTACAAGATGAAGTTCGGCCACCGCGGCGCCAACGTTGCCACCCGGGACGAACAGACCGCCGTCGTACGCATCACCAGCCAAAACCACGGCTTCGCCGTCGACGGCGACAGCGTCCAAGGAACCGGCCTGCGGGTTTGGGAGCGCTGCCCCAACGACGGCACCGTTGAGGCCCTCCAGCATGAGAGCCTGCCCATCTTCACCACCCAGTACCACCCCGAGGCAAGCCCTGGGCCACTGGACTCGGGGCATTTCTTTGATGCGTTTGTTGCTCTCGTGGATGCCGTGAAAAAGGGCGAGTTTGAGGCAGGTCAGTTTCCGAGGGTTGCAGGGCATTAAATCCCGAGGCCCGTCTAGGAAGCCACGGCGACGACGCGCAAATCCAGCCTGAAGGCGCCTCGCATGGATTCTCCGATATTGCTCTGGATAAACGGCGCCACATCCCAGGAGCCTTTGGAGCCGGAATCCCAGTTTTCGGGCGAAACCTGCGCTTCGAACGATGCAAAACCCGGAGATCTGTCGATTTCCTCGGGGATGAAATAGAAAAACGTCCCATTAGGGCTGAATTTTACGGAAAGCTCGGGCTTTTCGATTGGAGGAATCCAGGACAACTCGAACCGGACCTTTTGCGTGCCCGGCGGGACCGGATCAATGGCACTGCCGTAGTGAGGACTGCTCGATCCGGTCCCCTCATCGAACTTGTGTCCCTCCCGGTCCTCGTAAGAATAGGCGAACATTTCCGTTCGCTCGAGCACAATCGTTTCAAAGGCGTCGCCGCCAGGGGCAGGGGCCGAAGCGGGCGGCGTCATGGTGGAACTGAATCGCGCGACGAATGGGCTCGTGTCGTTGCGATCCCAATCGGAGACCTCGTTGAGCGAGTGATCCCGGTACGGCCGCACTCGCAGGTCCAGGGGCCGCGGCAGTCCGTCGGGGCCAGCGTCGACGCGAAACGTCGCCGCCTGGCCGTAACGCAGGGTCTGGGCCCGCACATCGCCGCCCAGAACTTCGATCCAAGCGACGCCCTGTAGGGCGCCCACGGTAACGGTTTCCTCAGAATTGGCTTCAAAGGTCCACGTGCCGGGCTGCACGTCTGGGCCAGCCAGGGCCAACACGTGCAGGTCGCTTTCGGGCCCGTCGGCGACGAACCGTCGGCCGTCGGGTGCCACCAGCGATAACGTTGTGTTGTAATCGATTCGATCGCCATGAAAAACATTCGCCATGATCAAGTTGAGCGGAACATATTCGGTGTGGGCACGAGCGAAGATGCCAGTCGCATTCTCCGGAACGTCAAAGGAAACCTGCCAAAGACCTTGGGCCCAGTCATGCGTCATGCGTTCCGATTCCCAGACAACCATCTCGCTGGCTAGCCCAACCTGGGGAGCAAAGAGCTGAACCTCGCGAAGGGCCGGCTGCACAGAAAAAAACCAACCGTTCGCATCCTGGCCATAACTGGCGTTCCAGGCCTGCCACGAGCCATAATGGCAATTGCCACACGAACGGTCGGAAAACGTGACCTCCCCTGCGGCGGTCCATATCGGCCGCAAGGTCGATTGGTCGGGTCCAACCATCTTCCCGTGATCGGCAATCGTCACAAGAGCGATGATGGCGACTGCCGTGAGTGCAAGCGCAACCAGAGCATTCCTCATGATTCAACCTGAGTAGTGGCGACCGAGGGAAAAGAGGTTGAGGTTTGCATCTGCACGACCAACAGCCGCCCCCGATGACACCAGCTAGGCAAAGGCCGCCAACCCAAGGTTTGCTTTTGCGTAATTACGGCGCTAGCAATGCTGCCGCTGGCTGGCCTGGTCCAAGCGCAGGAGCCGCCCGGACTGATTGCACCACCAACGGCTATTCCCTGTTTTGCCCTGTATGCGGAGCAGGACCAGACAAACTCATCACCGCCGGAGGTCAATGTTGAAGTTTGTTCGGGCCACGGCACCAGCCAAGTCAGGTGTTGGGAATGGAACCGGGCGGGCGAGATACGAGGGTGCTTGTCCGAGTCGGGAGCCTACTACAAAAACGGTGGGCATGGCGTCTACTATTGCCCCCCGCCCGGTGAGAGTGAATGGTGTGACAGCATAGGCAAGCCATCAGATGGAACGATTGATGTCTGTGCAAATTCGCGCTGTGATATGGGTTCCCCTTTCTTCTATTCTTTTGTTTGCTACGACGGGGAATGTAGTAACGGTGGGAATTACAAGACGAACAGTCGCTACTTCACCCATGTCTACGCTCAGATCGTCCACCGGACGGGGGGGACGTTTGGGGGCTGGGCAGACGCATATCCTCAAGTAGAAAACCCGGCTCATTAGAATCTCGGAAACCCATTATCCTTTAACCCAACATACCCTAACTGAATTGGAGCTTCGCGATGAATCCGAACTGGCTGAATTCGATGGCGCGCGGTGGAGTTCTGGTATTGATGGCGCCGTTTCTGCTCGCCGGTTGTCTTTCAACCCTCGAGCCCGCAGGGTTCATGCCGGAGCCTTCGTGGATACTTATCAGTGGAGCCGAAGAGCCAGGAGACGAATCGAGCTTGTATGCATCCTTGAATGCGGGTGGCGATCGCGTTGTTTTCATGACGAGGTCTTCAAACCTAGGCACTGGTTCCAATCTGAATTGCACCAACAGCAGGATTGAGTTCTCATGCTCCCAGATCTTGTTGAGTGATGCGAAGCGCAAGGGATTCACATTGGTAAGCAGCGCAGTATCCGGGGAGCCGGCCAACGGACCGTCAAAGGAGAGTATCATTTCTGCGGATGGCAAATGGGTCGCTTACGCTTCATTTGCCAACAACATCGATTCGGCAGACATCGATACGTATCGTGATGTTTATCTTTATAATGTCGAGGCGGGAAGCAATCGTTGGATTTCGCGGCCCTTGCCCTCCAGTGAAGGGGGCTTGCATGATGCTTGTCCCGGATTATGTGGGGCCGTTTCAATTTCGGGCGACGGGAGGTTTGTCGTATTCGACTCGGATCGAACGGATTTGGTGGTGGGCGATCAGAATGACTGGCAGGACGTCTTCCTGTATGATGCTTCGTCCCACATCGTCGAACGGATTAGTACCGACAGTTTTGGTCGAGAACTCAATCATCCAAGTTGGAATCCAAATTCGTATTCGGTAAGTGACGACGGCCGATTCGTTGTATTCATGAGCGCGCCGGAAGGTGTGGCCGAAGGGCCTGTCGCAACGCACGATGTTTATCTCAAGGACCGCTACACGGGGGACTTGGTGCTGGTCTCGAAGACTCTGACCGGTCAACCAAGCGGGGGTTCCGGATTGCCGGCGATCAGTGGGGATGGTCGTTTCGTTGCATTTTCCTCGAGTTCACCTTCGCTGGTTGTCGGGGACACGAATGAGCAAACTGACGTTTTCGTGTACAACGTTGAGTCGGAGGTGATCGAGCGCATCAGTGTAGCGGATGACGGCAGCCAAGGCAATGGCGGTTCCTGGTTTCCTTCCATTTCGCGTGATGGTCGGTTCGTTGCATTTGGTTCGACGGCAGGGAATTTGGACGATGGGGACGAGAATGGTCTCGTGGACGCCTACCTGTATGACCGCGAAACGGGCGGGACCTCGTTGATCAGTCGGGCACTAGGTGGTCTGGCGGGGGATGGGTTGTCAACTGCTGCCCGAGTGTCGGCCGATGGTAGTCAGATCGTTTTGAGTTCAAGGGCTTCGAATTTTGTTCCAGGTGTTTCTGGCGAGAAAAGCCAAATCTATGTGCGCTCTGTTGCAAATATCCTTGGCACGGGGGTCACCTGAACCGAAGTGCTTCCGCCGCCCGCTTTCGGGTATGGGGTGGTCTGGTTCTGCCTATTGGCTGAAGGGCCAATTCTTCCTCCAAGAAGTCCAGCAGTGTCACCTGCCTGCGCAGCCATGGGTCAACAATCAGGCCCCCTTCTTCGGCGGCGCGCCAGCGTCCGCCGGGGCAGGTGATGCTCCAGCGCTTTTCGACGGCTTCGTAGGTGAGGCGGGCGAGGGTGGGGTGGGTGCGCCACCAGCGGTGCATGTCGATGCTGAGAACGAGGGGGATTTGGTGCTCCTTGGCGAGGCCCTGGAGGTGGTTGAGGGCGTAGCGGACGTAGTCCTCCTGTTCCCAGTCTTGCAGTTCGTCGGTTGAGAAGAGGCGGTCGAAGGGTGCGGCCAGGGCGAGGGCGGTGTCGACCTCGTGCAGTTTCTGGCCCAGGTGTTGGGTGAGTACGCTGTCCCATTGGAAGGGAGTCATGCAGCGTTTGACGAGCAGGCGGGTGGCGCCGTGGTCGGCTTGGTGGCCCCGCTCAAGGTTGAGTTCGGCGAAGTCGTAGGGGTTGAAGCCGTGGTCGCCGTCGCACCAGAGCACGTGTCCGTCGCGTTCGTGGATGGCGAAGTGGGCCAGTTCCTGATGGAAGGCCCGTAACTCGTGGCGCTCCCCGTGCAGGAGCGTGAGGCCGGGTTCCAGGAGTGGACTCCACACAGTCCTTGATGGTGGGTCCGGGCTAAACGAGCGTCGTGGCGGGGTGGGTGAAGCCACCCGGCGGGCGGCCGCCGGGCCGCTTCGCGGCCTCCGCTCAAGGTGGGTTCGGCACCTGGTTGTCTGCCTCGGCCACGGAGTCGGCGGCGCTTTGGTGTTGGATCCGGGCGCCCAAGCACACGCGCTACTCTTCCAGATCGATCTCCGGGTCGGCTGCGACGAGGAAGTCCTCTTCGGCCTCCAGGGGTCCCATGGCGACCAAAATGTCGCCGGGTTCGACCACGAACTCGCCGTCAATTCCGCTGTGCCACCGGCCCGCGCGCTTGGCGGCCAGGATGCGCATGCCCCACTCCGTCTCCAGTTCCAGTTCCCCCAGCGTCTTGCCCGCAAATTCGCTCTCAGGGTGCAGGTTCACCTTCGTGATGGTCGAATCGGACTCGCGGATGGACTCCTTGATGACCGGGTGGAGTTCCATGTCCCGCAGCACCACATCCGCGATTTCGAGGGCGCTATTGGCGATCACTTCCGCCGCCTGGGCCACCCGCAGCAGCACGATGGCATGGTCGATGGAGAGCGAGCCATCCTTGACGGCCTCCAGACTCAGGCGCTGAACGAGGTCGAAGTGGGTGCTCATCTCCTCCTCCAGACTGACCACTTCGGCAGCGATGGATTGGGAATCGTACAGGAGTGCCGAGTAGGCGAGGTCCACCATGAGTTCCGAGTTGTCCTTCATGTCCACCAGGAGTTCCTCGACTCTTCTGGCAGGCGGCACGTCCGCTTCGTCGCTCATAACTCGTGCACCTCGCCGTTGACGTAGGCCTTCAGGTGCTGAGCCCCCTCCAGTTGGCCACGAAGCACCAGCACGTCGCCCGCATCCAGTCCGGTATCGGCGCCAGGCCCGTAAATCCAGCCCTTGCCGCGCCGGATGGCCAGGACCCGCATGCCCGTCTGGCTGGCGACCTCAAGGCCTCCGAGTGTCTGCCCGACCACTGCGCTGCCCGCCGGGATCTTCAGCGTCGCGATGCGGTCGTCCGCTTCGTTGAGAACACGGCTCAGGAAAGGCTTGAGCTCCACGTTCTGATCCAGCAGTTCAACCATCTTCTCGGCGGCGTTGGCGATGTGTTCCGAGGCGTCTGCCACCTGAATGATGCCGGCCACCTGCTCGGCCTCGTCGACGGTGCGCACGGAAAGGCTGGCTGTCAGTCGCAGTTGGTACTTCAGCCAGTCCATGCGGCGGGCTAGGGCCTCCACTTCCTCACCGATGGGATCCGAGTCAAGCACCAGTGCGGAGTACGCCAGATCCGTCATCAGTTCGGAGATGTCCTTCATCTCGGTGAGCAGCTCACGCACGGTCAGGGGTGTGTATTCCACCTCTTCGTAGGCCTTCATGCGTCGTCTACGCAGTTTCATGGGTCGTCCTTTGCTTGGGGAGAGGGGTTGCCCGCGGCGGCTGGCGAGGCTGGCGTGGCTGGCGCAGCCAGTACGGCTGGCAGGGCCGGCGCGGCTGCCCCGGTGGCGCCGCTGGCGCGGGGCAAGGGGCACCGTGCGATCACAGGCGCACCACCGCCGCGGCGAACAGGAGAAAAATGATGCCGAGTGTGTCGCCCGCTGTGGTCAGCACGGGCACGACGACGTTGTCCGGGTCCCAGCCGCGCCGATAACTGAGCCACCCCACGATCATCACGAGAATCACCATCGCGATTACCAGAAGCAAACCCGCGAGGAAGGTTGCCAGCATCAGCTTGCCGACGTTCACGGGCACGCGGACCCCCATGAGTGAATGCCCGAGGCCGGCGGCCAGCCCCATGAACGCGAATGTCACCGCCGCCAGCGTCACACTGGCCGTCACGTCCCGCCGGAAGCCGCGGCCCCGGTTGGACATCAGGCCGCCAAAGTGGAGCCCCGACGCCACGCGGGCGCCCAGGATGCTGCCGACGTTGCCGCCGATGCCATTGACTGCTGGCACCAGGGCCAGGAGGATGGGCACGGCAAGCAGCCGGTCCTGGAACGCTGCCAGAACCTGCCCCGACAGCACGCCGATGACCACGGCACCGGTCAGAACCGGCAGTGACTGGAGGGTGATGCGCATCCAGTGGTACGTCGGCGGCCCGCGGCTTCGGACACTCATCCAAAGCCTCCCACCAGCCCGGCTGCCAGCCACAGGCACAACAGCGTGAACAAATCACTCATGGTCATAAGGATCGGGCCGGCCACGTTGTCCAGATCGAGGCCGCGCCGGAACGCAACCCGCATGGTCAGGATAGCAACGCCGCCCATGATGACGCCAGACACGGCGCCGGCGCTCACCGCGATGATGGCCAAGGGCAGGATGCCCGCCGACTCGAAGCCCAACGAAACGGTTGTTGCG
>JBFIJP010000043.1:0-16561 GCA_041600695.1 Thermoplasmatota archaeon
CAGGTGGCGTTGCGGGCTGACACAAC
Source organism: Thermoplasmatota archaeon (assembly GCA_041600695.1). Lineage (GTDB taxonomy): Archaea > Thermoplasmatota > E2 > JACPAO01 > JAHFTW01 > JBFJVP01. The sequence continues at coordinate 27 of JBFIJP010000043.1, forward strand.
TTCGGCTAGCGCCGCCCTCGACGCTTCCGTGCGCCTCGAGGAACTCTGGTTGGATGCCCTCTTTCCGATCCTCGTGGGCGAATCTCCCGTGCTAGGCAATGCATCGATCGCGGCCGATAGCCGGTTGGGCGACCCGATGTTCGCCCAAGGCAATGTAACCCTGTCATCGCGGGGATTCCTGGGAACCGGCGTCGCCGGGGCGGGAGCATTGTATGCTTACAGCGAGCCAGGAACGGACATGGTGACGAAGATCACAGCAAGCTATTGCGCGGGGGCCGATGAGGTCCAAGCCGCGCAAGACGCTGGGCAAGGTGCAGCCCGCAGGGCGGGCCATGGGCTGAGCGAGGAGACGGCCGCGGCCGCGGGGCTTTCCTGAGCGCCGCCACACGCCATACCGGAAACCTCTGCGAACAAAACCCAATGCCCCGCTATACGGCCGGGTTGCGGAGCGCCGTCCGGTCGCACCACGGGGCGAGGGTCACGGCGGCGCAGCGGCAAGGAGACAAGGGGTTTGCCTTGGCGGAACACGGCCATCGTCCTTCCGCTGCGCCCTCCACGCGGTCCACGAGCCCCGGACCCCTCATGTGTCAACGTTGGTCGTTACCTATTGCGACTGACCAATCCCGAGCCCTTCCCCAAACCCTCAAAACTGATGCCTGGCTGGCGCGCCATCCACTTGGGCGTGTAGTCTAGCCTGGATAAGGCCCTGGCCTCCTAAGCCAGCTGTCGCCGGTTCGAATCCGGTCACGCCCGCTTAAAAAGCCCGAAGGGGTTTTTGAGCGAGCAACGCGAAGCGTTGCGGACCCCGAGGCCCTGCTTGCAGGGCCTCGGGGGCGCCCGAAGGGGTTTTTGAGCGAGCAACGCGCGCCCGAAGGGGTTTTTGAGCGCTTCCGACCGCGTCGATGCGACCCGGAGGAAATCGAGCAGCCGGCCGGAAGCGGAAGCCATGCGATGATGTTACCCGGTGCAGAACCGGCCTAGACCTCCTTGGCACGATGAAAAACCGGCCTCGAACCGGCTAAATCCGGGGACCCGCCATGGCTGCTTGTGGCCCGCGCGCTTGCCCTTGCTCTGCTGCTGCCGTTGCTAGGCGGGTGCATCGCTGACATCATTGCTCCCCCCCAGGACACGACCCGGAATTTTGCCTGCGGTGTCCTCAACCCGGAGCGATACGATCGTTTCGACCTGATTTTGCTGGAGGAGCACGGCATGGCACTCGACCTGCTGCCCGCATTGGGCGTCCTGGCCGACCGGTTGGACCAGCACACGCCGCGGCAGTTGAACTCCATCTACATGCTTCGCGACAGCCTGCCGGAGGCCCGTTCGTGGACGCCGGACGAGTTGCTTGAGGCGTACGGTGGCGAGGGATTCACGACGCGTGGCAGGATTCTCCTGCACGTCATGATCGTGGAGCGCATCGATGACGTGGCTGAGGTGGGCGTCATCCTGCAACCTGGTCTAGTCGCGTTCTCGGCGGCGGCGATCCGGAACGCCTCCGCAGAGTTGGGGGTCCCCCGTGGGGATTTGGTCCCGTGGGTGGTGCTCCACTACGCTGGCCACGCCCTGGGGGTGGTCAATGCGGGGATTCCGATGCAGGAAAACCATGAAGGTCTCCCCAAGCATGAAGCCGATCCGGATTCGGTGATGCACCACACCTGGCACAACCCCTCCACCCGCCCGTCGGTCCCCCCGGGATTACCTGATTATTCGCCAGCCGTGGTGGACGATTGGCAGGCCTCCGTGGGAGGTGTTTGCGCTTGACGCGGTTGTACGAGGATGCGTTGAAGCTGTCCATCAACGAGGAGTTCCAGAACATCCGCACGTTGCTCAATTGGGCGGCGGAGGCGCGGGGGCTCGACGAAAAGATTGACCACGCGGAGCAGGCGCTGCGCCTGCTTTCAACGGTGGTCGAGAACCTGCGGGAACTGGACCAGATCTAGAAGCGCGAGGCGCGTGGAAGAGGGTTCAGGGGTAGGGGTTGAGGAGGAGCGGATGAGGCGACTGTCGCCCTAGCTGACGGTGAGGAGGGCGTCCTCGCTGGCCATCAGGAACAGCACGCCGGCCGCCAGTTGCGTGGCGGTTTCGAAACCGGCCGCAACATCCGCTTCGCTTCCTGCCATCAGGACCATGGTGTCCCAGGTGTCCTGGACGTGCCAGAAGGGGTACGCGGTGCATTCTGTGGTGACCACCAGGTCGGCGCAGGACAGGGTGACCGGGATGTCGCCGGGCAGTTGCCACTGCTCGAAGTTGCTGATGAAGAAGCCCGTCGGGATACCGGCGTCCATAAAGTGGGCGTAGTCGCTGCGTCCCAAAGTGATCCCGCTGAACTGGATCATGTCCTCGGGGAAGCCCAGTTCCGCACCCAGTTCGGCGACGCGCACTTCCAGTTCCGGGCTGTTGGCGTCGAAGTAGATGGGCGCATCGACGCCAGGCCAGTTGAGACCGATCATGTCCAGATCGAGCATGCCGCGCAGGGTCACGGGGCCCCACGGCGTCTCGCCGGTCAACAGGGTATCAGCGAAAGCGCCGCTGCCCTCGAGGCCGCGCTCTTCGCCGTCGAAGCCAACGAAAGCGATGGTGTACTTGGTGTCCAGTTCGGCGAACGCCTTGGCCAGGTGCACCGTCATGATGGTGCCGCTGCCGTCGTCGTACATGCCCTGGCTGTAAGGTCGCGTGACGCAGTCGGGGGCGGCCTCGCCGGCGACGGGGATCATGTTGACGACGGAGCCAGCGATGCAGTCGGTGGTGACCATGTCGTAATGGCCTCCGACGACGACCCACTGGTCGCGGATCTCTCCCCACTTGATGCCTGCGATGTTCTCCTGGTAGATTCCGGTGGTGAAGTTCTGGCGCCAGACGTCGAGGCCGAAGCTCTCGAACTGCTGGGCCAGGTAGTCCCGGGCACCCAGGTGGTCCGGCAGGTTGGCGGCGCGCTCGGAATGGGTCTCGGCGAAGCTGCGCAGTTCGGCGACCAGGGCCGCGGCATCGATGGCGGGCAGACTCTCCAGGCCGGCGAAGGTGATGTCCACCGCGGCCTCGTCGAGGTCGGGGTCGTCGTTGAGGCAACCGGCGATGCCGGCCAACAGAAGCGGAAGGGCCAGAAGAATCGGGCGAAGCATGAACCGAACGCAGCCAGCAGTCCTGATAGGGGTTGTGGTGGAGCCTTGAATCCGGTCAGCCGGGCAAGGTGAACCCAAATGACACCGAGTCGGTTTCGGGCGCGTCGATGGTGCGTGGGACGGTCGGTTTGGGCAGTCTTCCCTCGCGCACGTCGCCCAGTCGGTACACCGTGGTTTCCATTTCGGGCGCCATTTCCGCGAGGTGCCGAAGCATGCCATTGACATGCCCGTCGCCCACCACGGCCACGCCGTGCAGGATGCCACCCAGGCCATCGCGGAGGCGGCGGGCCATCAGTTCGTCCCGTTCGTCGATGACGACGCGGCGGACCGTGGGGAAGTGGCGGCCCAACTCGTCCAGGACGGCTGCCGGATCATCCTGGTAACGTTGGATTTCATCCTCAATGGAATCGTTGGGGGGTTCCCGCCGTAGCTTGGCGCCCATAGCCCGGAAGGGGCTGCTGACCACCATGCCGACGCCTCGCAGCTTCTCGCGGAAGGTCAGCTCCTTGACGACGCGGCGCAGGGTCTCGCGGGCTGGCTGATCGATGAGGCCGAGTTGTGCTCCGATTTCCTGCGCGGCTCGCACGGCGGCCAGCATCTCACCGCCCACCTCGGTACCGTAGCCTTCGGCGACGCGGGCCTGGAAGCGTTCCAGGCGGCGGTGGAGGAGGCCTGCCTTGGCTTGCTCCGGCTCCTCGCCCCGCGCCTTTTGGACCAGCGCCATGAGGCGTCCCCGGTCCAGTTCGACGAACACCCGCTCGGGGCGGATGGCGTGGATGGCGTCCACGATGGCCTGCTCGATGTCAAAGACGTGGCCGGCGCCGATGAGCGTCAGGTGTCCGAGGGGCTTGTCTTCCCGGCTGTCCGCCTCCCCTGCCTCGCCTACGGGCATCTCCGACCCCGAATCGCGACCGCCATGGTCGTCTACTAGCTGATCCCCACGAGGCATCCCTTGCTCACCCGCCACGCTTCGGACGGCCACCGGCATAAATAACGCGTTGTGGCTGGCGGGCCGTGGCGCGGCCCAGGGTCTTGCTCAACTGCGCGTGCAGCCTGGACGGCCGCCTGGCTGCCCCGGACGGGTCGCCCCTCCTGTTCAGCGGACCTGAGGACTTGCGGCGGGTGCACCGGATGCGGGCGGCGTGCGACGCCATCCTGGTTGGCGTGGGGACCATTGTGGCCGACGACCCAGCCCTGCGCGTCAAGCCGGCCTACGCGACCGGACCGGACCCTCTCCGGGTGGTTCTGGACACGCGGGGGCGCACCCCGCCCGATGCCCGGGTGCTGGATGATGGCCCGACGCTGATTGTTTGCGCGCCGGATGCGGCGCCCGTGGCGGCCGGTTCCCGCGTCGCCCGGGTGGCCGCGGGTCCCGGAGGCCTTGATTTGCCTGCGGTTCTGGATGAACTGGGAGACCGGGGCGTGCGGGATGTCATGGTTGAGGGCGGAGGCCGCGTGCTGCGATCTTTCTTGGAGGCGGGACTGGTGGATTCCTGGACGTTGTACGTGGCTCCGCTGCTGGTGGGGGGCGACGGCCCCCGTTTGTGGCCCGGGCCTGCGGGGGCACCGTTCCAGTTGGGCGTCGAGGATGCGCAGCGCTTGGGGGACGGGATGCTGTGGACGCTGCGCCCTGTTACTCCAGCATGACCGCATTGCGCGACGAACTGCGCAATTGCTGCGTCACGATCTCGCCGCTGACGGCGTCCAGCTCGACGTTGCCGTTGACGCCGGACAGGCGCCAGATGGGGCGATGGAACGTGCCAAGGCAGGTAAGGCGGACGTGGTCCGGCCGGGGTTCGACCCGCTTCTTCTCAGAGACCGTGAAGTTGTCCTCCGGATCGTCCATGAGCACTTGCACCACACGGGTGTTGGCGGCGACCACCTCTTGGCGGGCCTCCTGCAAGGCCCGCTCGCGGCTGGTGCGCAGGGGCCTTTCCTCGGGTGCCATGCCTTCAGGCAAGTGCACCAGGGGCGCCGGGGCGAGTTCTTCCTCCAAGGCGGTCACGACCCGGCTGGTCCCGTGGACCTCAATGCGGCCGAAGGCGGTTTCGGAGCGTAGGGTGCCCTCGATCAGAAGGTCGCATTCGTAGTCGAAGATCCACACGGGCTGGAGCACCAGGCCGGCGCGCTCGACATTGGATATTTGGTCCCGGATCAGATGGCGGGCCTGCTCCAGCGTGACGCGCATCGGGAGGCAGGGGAAGGCCTCCGCCGTGGGGGTGCGTGCCGGCGCTGGCCGGGAGGTCGTGCCGGGGACGGTTTCACGCAGGGCACGGGCCAAGAGGGAGTCCGCTCCGGCGCCGGGCGCCGATGTGGCAGCCACTCCTGTAGGTGCTTGGGTGTCCGCCTGGCCCAGGCCATCCAGGTCAACAGCGTTCAACCCCGGGTAGGTGTCGGGTCCGTCGGCGAGGAGATCGTGAAGTCCGGGCAGGGCCGCCTCGGGGTCAGGCGTCCGGCGGCCCAGAATGCGTGTTCGTAACGGGAGTGCTGCCGGAGCGGTGCCGACCGCTTGCGCGACGAGGTTGTCTCCTACGAGGGCTGCCACCTGGTGGCGATCCCAGAGAATCACGGGGGATTCGTGGGCGGCCGCTGCTTCGACGGGGCCAATGTGGGCCAGGACAGCAAGGTCCGCTCCCACGTCGTCGATGATGGCAGCCAGGTCGTCCAGCGTTTCCATGACGACGGGTTCCTCCTCGGCGGCGCAGTCAACCAGAACGTACCGGTCGTCGTCCTCGGCCAGTAGGGGTATGGTGTACAGCGTGCCGCTGCGGCCCTCCAGCGCGGTATCCCGGCTGACATCGAAGCCGTGGCTGGAGAAGAGGTCGGCCAACAGGTCGCGGAGCGTGGGCTGGTGCATCCCGCCACAGCATCTGGGGAAGGTCCCCATAATGGCTTCGAAGAGAGGCAGTGGTTCCAGTGGACCCTGCAAAAGCATGATACGGGGCCTCCGACCCTGCCCGCCGTGGACAGGCAGGGCACCCTGGCGGCCGCCGCCCAGAGGCTGGCCCAACACAGCCGGCAGGAGTTGCCGTTTGTCCCGCAGCCCCGTACTCTGACCGGGGGGGAGATCGAACCCTGCCTGGCCACCGATGGCAGCCACGCCATCCTGGTGGACAACGGCGCCATCTGGGTCGTCGCCTACCGCGCCGCCGCCATTGGCTGGCCCGGCCCGCGGCTGCCGGAAAAGGAACCCGACGTGGTGGCTTGCGCGCCGGACGAAGCGACAGATCTCGTCGCGAAGGCTTACGCGGCACTGGGCCTCGAACCGCCCGTCCACATCGCCTCCGCCGAAGGCCTGGCGGAGGCCCTTCGTGCCGCTGCCGAACACCGCGCCGCCCGCACGGCCCTTCAACGCCTCCCACGGGGCGGCCTGCTCCTCTGGGATGGAGCCCTCGAACTCCCCGCGGGAGCTCCCAACCACGCCCGCGCCGCCGCCGACCTGCTGGAGCGCGCCCGGGCTTCCGACCGTCGCTTGGCGGGTGTTGCCAAACGAAGTCGTGCGGCGCTGGAGGGGGTCCCCCTGGTGGCTGGCCTGCACCGCTGGGCCAAAACCCACCTGCCTGACCTTGCGTGGGCGGTGCGGATGCCAGACCATGCCATCGCCCATGTGGCCCGTCTGCACCCACGGGCGCCTTTCTCCTACCGCGTGGATGTCTCGGCGCCCGCGGTGCTCGATTCCCTGGTGCCCCTGGCCCGGGACGCCGTCTACCTCGGATACCCCTACCCCCTGGCAGTCGCCCACAATCACGTCGCCCTGACGGCCGGGCATGCGGCCGACCTGCGCGACCGCCTCGCAGCAGCGGTTCGCCAGCAGGGCGCCGACGCTTTCGACTTGCTTGGGGACCCCCACGAAATGCTGGATCGCAACATCCCCGGGTAGCGCCGTGGCTTCCGGCCAACGCGGGCACGCAGGCCGCCGCGCGCGGACTCGGCCGGCCAGCTGGCTGGCTGGCCGCTCGCGTCCCGGACGGCCTAAACGGACAGGGTCCCTGCGCCGCGCATGACAAGCCTGCGCGATGCCCTGATTGCCGGCAACGCCCGCTTCGTGGCGGAAGGTTGGGATCAGGCCGACTCGGACCTGGAAGGCCGCCCCCGTCGAGCCCTCGCCGTGGTCGCCTGCATGGACACACGCTACAACGTCGAAAAGGTCCTCGGCCTAGAGCACGGCGACGCCAAGATCATGCGCAACGCAGGCAACGTCATCGACGACGGAACCCTACGCAGCCTGCTGGTTGCCGTGCACGCCATGGGAGTCCGTCACGTCTGCATCATGGGCCACACCAAATGCGGCATGACCCAGATCGGCCACCCCAACTATCCGGTCGCCCATGGCATCGCGGAGACCACCACGGTCAGCTACCAGGAAGCGATGCGGCCGGATTTCCAGCGCTGGCTGGGAGGCTTCAAGGACGCCGAGGCGCACCTCCGGGAGAGTCTTCTGCTGGTGCGCTCCCACCCTCTGCTCCCCAAAGACCTGGAAGTGTTCGGCTTCCTCTACGACAACGACACGGGCCGTGTCGCGCCGGTTGACTGACGCGCTCTCAGAACCGGGAGCAAATCCAGTTCGCATCCAGGTCTGGCTCGGTGCCGGCGTAGGTGAGTTCCATGTCGATGGTGACGTCCTGATCCAGGGCAGCGCCCGGCATGGTCGGCTGCATCATCACCATGAACCTGCTCTCGGAGGAGGCCAGGTCAGCCACGTCGAGGACCAGGGGTGAAGACCCTTCGACAATCACTTCGTCGGCGCCGTCGATGCGGAATTCAAGTTGAGCTGAAGCGGGGGTCGTCGCGTCCCAGGTCGCCGTGAGCGTTCCATTGACGATGCGGTCGATTCCGTCCAGGGCAATGCAGTTGGCGCCGTGGACGTTGCTCATCAGGATGAAGCTGGGCCGGACGTTGCGCACCATGACTTCCGTCCGGGCGGCGAAGAAGGCGTTGGCGTCTTCTGCCGGCAACGCATCCGTCTCAAGGACCGGTTCAGCCGAATCGTCGGAATCCACACACCCGGCCAGGGGAACGAGGGCAAGCATCAAAACGAGGTGAAGTCGGGCCATGATTCCGCCAGCACGAGCCGCGAGGTTAGCTATTGCGGCTCGGTTGGCAGCCACGAAGGCCCCCCGGATCGTCAACCCGCCGGCCCGTCAAGCACATCAGATCTCGCATTCACTCAGGCATCGCCGGCGCGCCCTATGGACCGCGTGTCGGGGGTGACTCGCTGGCGAGCGCTCTCACAAGCAAACGACCAAGCGGCCCGCCAGATTGGCCGCGGCGTGCAGCTTACGACGACCACGCCCGGTGCCGCCTCGCCCGCCCGCGGGACGGATGTGGTGATTCGGGCCCGGGGCCTGATCAAGCGGTTTGGGCCCCTGACCGCCGTGGACGGCATCGACTTGGACATCCCACGCGGAATCTGCTTTGGGCTCTTGGGCCCGAACGGCGCCGGCAAGACGACGGCGATCCGGATGATCCAGTGCGTTAGCCCCCGCGATGCCGGGGAGTTGGCGGTGCTGGGCATGGACCCCGCGCGCGACGGTCGCGCGATCAGGGGTCGGTTGGGCGTCGTTCCCCAGGATGACAACCTGGATCCGGACTTCACGGTGCAGGATAACCTGCGTGCCTACGCCCGCTTCTACGGGCTGCCGAAGGCGGACATCGACCGGCGTTCGGAGGAACTGCTCGACTTCATGCAGTTGCAAGCAAAAGCCAAGGGCCGCGTGGACGCGCTGTCCGGCGGCATGAAGCGCCGACTCATTGTCGCGAGGGCGCTCATGAACGACCCGGACATCCTGGTTCTGGACGAACCCACCACCGGGCTCGACCCGCAGGCCCGCCACCAGCTCTGGGACACCATCCGCGCCCTGCGCCGGGAAGGCAAGACCATCCTGCTGACCACCCACTACATGGACGAGGCGGAGATGCTCTGCGACGAACTGGTCGTGGTCGACCAGGGCAAGGTTTTGGAGCACGGCCGGCCCCGCGAGCTGATTCAGAAGCACGCCGGCACCGAGGCATTGGAACTGGTGCTCGCCGAGGTGGGCGATGTGGGCCAAGCCAAGGCCGCCCTGGCGGCAGACCTGCAACGCCGCGGCGTCGCCCACGAAGTCATGGGGGACCGCGTCCTGGCTTACGGCAAATCGCTGAGCGGCCTCCAAGCCAAGCTGCGCCGGGCCCACCCCCAGGTGGCCGAGATGATCCTGCGCAGGGCAACCCTGGAAGACGTGTTTCTCCGCCTCACCGGGAGGGCGCTGCGTGAGTGAAATCACCCTCCGCGGCACCGGGGCCATGGTCAGCCGCAACTTCCGCGTCTACCGCACCACATGGTACGTCAACGCGGTGCCGCCGCTGGCGGAGCCGTTTCTTTACCTGATTGCGCTGGGCTACGGACTGGGCGCCCTGATCGACTCAGTGGGGGGTTACTCGTATCCCCAATACATCGCGCCAGCCATCATCGGCATTACAGCGATGCAGACGGCCTTCATGGAGACCACGTACAGCAGCTATGTGCGCATGTATTACCAGAAAACCTGGGACGCCGTGATGGCCACACCCCTCTCCGCGGGAGACATCCTCGCTGGCGAGGTGCTGTGGGCAGCCACGCGCTCCGCCATCAACGCGACGCTAATGTCGATCGTTGTGGCCGCCTTCGGGCTGCTGTCGTTCCCCCAGGCGCTCGCCATTCCGCCGGTGGCATTCCTTGTCGGCCTCGGCTTTGCCGGCATCGGACTGTTCGTGGCGAGCAAGGTCAAGGTCATCGACCAGTTCAGTTACGCGTTCTTCCTGTTCATCACGCCCATGTTCCTGTTCAGCGGGACCTTCTTCCCACTGGAACAGTTGCCGGGCGGCGTTCGGCACCTAGCCTACGCGCTGCCCCTGACGCATGCGGTCCAGTTGATACGTAGCCTGGCGCTGGACGCCTTCACCTGGCTGACACCCTGGAGTCTTGCGTACCTGATCATCGCCGCCTTCACCTTCCCCGCCATCGCCATCGGATCCATGCGGCGACGCATCGTCAAGTAGGTCAGCGACGCGTCGGCTCGGGGTCCGGGCGGCGTCGCCCGGCGACAGCATTCTGGCCTCCGTGGGCGCCCCGGCAACCTTCCCCAAGGCGCTGGCCGCCGCGACCCTTGCCGGGCGTCCACCCAAAGCCCCACATCAGGCGGGGTGTGCGCGGGGGCAAAGCCGATTGTTTTAGGAAGGCCCCGGCGAGGGTAACCATGTGAAGCGAGCCCAGCCCACCAGCAGTCAGGCAACGCTTGGACTGGCGGATCTTCCCGGTGCGGCGATCCTGTTGGACGCCCAGGCGCAGGTTGTCGACATCAACGCCGAGGCCATGTCACTTCTGGGCCTGGCGGCGATTCCACGGGGCCAGGGGGCAGGCGATCTGGCCCCCGGGCTCGCGGGGCTGCTCTCCCACCCCGCACCTGCCCACCGCGCCAGTGGTGGTCCCCTCCACCTGAAACCCGACTCGGGACCGGCAAGGGTCGTTGACGTTTCCATCGGAGAACGGGCCGATGGGTCCAGGTTGGTATGGCTGCACGACATCACCGCGCGACACAAGGAGCTTGAGCGGCTGCGGCGCAGCGAGCGCCTGATGGTGGACACCCAGGGGGTGGCCCACATGGGCACGTGGGAATGGGATTTGTCCCAGCCGACCGCGGTTTGGTCCGACGAATTGTATCGCATATACGGACTGGATCCCGGGTCGCATGTACCCAGTTACGAGGACTACCTCACGCGGGTGCATCCCGACGACCGCCAACGAGTCATGGATGTCACCAATGGGGTTCTGCAAGACCACCGGCCCTACAGCCACGACGAACGAGTCTTTCGTCCCAACGGCGACCTGCGATGGCTTCACACCTGGGCCGAACCCGTGCTGGACGACCACGGCAAACTGGTACGCCTGATTGGCGTGTGTCAGGACATCACCGATCGCAAGCGGGCCGAAGAGGAGGTCCTCACGCGGCTCGAAGAAAAGGACATTCTGCTGCGGGAGATCCATCACCGGGTCAAGAACAACCTCCAGGTGATCGCTAGCCTGCTCAGCTTGCAGCGGCGGCGCCTGAGCGACGAGGAAGCCAAAGCCAGCTTGGACGAGAGCCGGCAGCGTGTTCGCTCCATGGCCCTCGTGCATGAGAACCTGTACCGCTCGCAGGACCTGTCCAAGCTGGACTTCAGCGTCTACCTGCGGCAACTGATGCGGGACCTGCTGCGCTCGTACGGCGCGGGCGAGATTCAATTGGACCTCGAGGTTGGCGAGGCCCCCCTGGATGTGGACACCGCCGTGAGCGCCGGCCTGCTCGTCAATGAATTGGCGGCCAACGCCCTGCGCCATGCATTCCCCGGCGGCCACGGCCGTCTGCGCATTGAGCTGGCACCTGCGGAGGGGGGCAGCCGGCTTGCCGTGTCCGATGACGGCGATGGCCTTCCGTCAGACTTCGACCCTGCCAAGAGCGAGGGCCTCGGACTCCATCTGGTCATGAGTCTGGCGGAACAGTTGGGCACCAAGTTGGAGTGGGGCAGCGGCCCCCTGGGCGGCGCTGAGTTCAGCGTCCTGCTGCCCGAAGCCACTTGAACGGGTCGACGGTCCGTGGCCCGTGCCTGGTGGCAATCGACTCTGGGAGACGGAACCGCGTCGGCGCACCTGCCTGGCGCGCGTGACGGCTGTCCGGGGCGATGCGTTCACGCTTGAGCCCAGCCTGTACCGGCCGCGCAGCAGCGTTTACCGGCATGGCCAGCGGGCTGACCAAGGGACCGTCTGGGTTGCCGGGGAGAAGCGGCGGCTTGTCACGGTCTTCGAGGAACGGGGCGACGTTTGGCATCGATTGCGAGGCACCGTGCCCACGGTGGGCGACCAGATCAACTGCCATCTGGACGCGGCGCGCCGCGATGAAGATTCCCGCGCCCACACGGCCCTCCACCTCATGCTGGCGGCCCTGGGACGGCTGGGGGGCCCTGCACTCGCCAGGGATCCTGAAGTGAAGGGGGGCGGCCGGTTCCGCTTGGACCTGGCCGAAGCCTACGTGGCGCCCAAACTGCTGGCGGCAGCCGTGGCCCAGGTGAACGCTTGGATCGCCGCGGATGTTCCGATCCAGAGGTTCCATGCGGCACGGGACGAGGCTGTCCACCGGCTGACGCCGCAGCGGTTCCTGGACCAGGAGGCCTTCCCGGGGCCCCCCACCAGCTTGTCGTGCGTGGAAATCGAGGGTGTCTGCTCCTACCCGTGCGACGGGACCCACGCCGGGCGAACGTCCGATGTGGGGCGCGTCGGGCTACGCGAGGCCAGGCCGGGGGCGCACGGGTTCCTCATCATTGGCGAGGTCTTGTCGTAGACTGGGCGTACCAGGCACGGACCCACGCAGGGTCATCACCCGGATCCTCCTCGGCGGATTCGGGCTGCGCAGCGGCCCGGGCGGCCACCCCCGTCCGTCGGGCCCAAACCGCGGCAGCCAATGCAAGGGGCACGACCGTCCAAAGCAGGAGCATGATGGCCAGAACCTCCGGACCTAGCCAGCCGGGCAGCGTGGCGTTGCGCAACGTCTCGCGTTCTAGGCCGTCGCGGAAACCGGGCCGCCAGAGAATCATCAGGCCCCGGTACGCAGCCAGCGGGGAGAGCGCCTGGGCAGCGACGAACCAGATGGGCAGTTGCCCAGCCCGAAGTTCGTAATACCCGGTGGCCCGGAAAAGGCGCCACCTGACTAGGCTTTCGTAGAGACCGTGGAAGACCAGCCAAAGTCCTGTCGCCGGCAGCGCAGCCCGGCCGGGCAGGATCACCCCCGCCGCGAAAGCCATGGCATGGAAGCTCCAGGCGAGAAGCATCGTTGAGACAGCCAAGGCAACGATCGCCTCTGCCGGCGCCTCCGCCGTTGCCCAGGCTCCAATGAGTGCGGCGACTGCGGCGCCGACGGCCAGCAGGAGCAGATCGGCGCCCACGCGGAGCATCGGCGGGCCCCACCCGCGCGCGGCGTCCAGCCCAGCGGCCGAGCGGAGCCCTAGCAGGAGTGCCGGCAGGCTGGTGGTGAGGACCAGGGCGGGTCGGACGTAAGCCACGGCGCGTTCCAGGTTGGCGGGTCCGGGCTCGCCGTGGGGGTAGCCTGCCGTCGGCCAAGCATTGTACACATGGCCACCCAGCACCGTGGCAACACCCGTCGCCAGTGCCATCAGGAGGACCGTGGGGCCTGCCCGGCGCAGATGGTTGCGGACGACCGCCCGGACAGCCTCGCTGACGCCTCCGCCGACGCGTCCGCCGACACCTGCACGGACGGGTTCCGGGACGGGCATCCAGCGAGGCAGGCGGCAGCCGGGAATGAGGGTTGGCGTCAGCGGCTGGCCAGCGCGGTCGCGTGCGGGTCACCGGAATGGAACCTGATCCGCGTACCGTCTGGACCCGTGAAGAGGGTGTTCTCGGCACGGCCAACGGAATCGGCCGGAAGGATGCCACTGGGGTTGTAGCAGCCGCGGCGGTAGTCATCAAAGCACGGCCGCGACTCCATGGGGCCGGCCAGGCTCCGGCGGCTGTCCTGGCTGGCGACCACCAGCGTGAGCCGGTGGCCCTCCTCCACGACCACGGCGGTGGGCATCAGCGGGATGGTCCAGTTGCCTTTCTCACCCGCGGCCGGGGCTCCCCAGGAGTCGGTCCGTGGCTGGGCGAGCCTGCTGTCGGCGTAGCCATGGCTGACGCGCTGCCAGGACCCGTCGGGGGCCTCGTCCATCAGGTAGACGACCCATTTGGTTGCCGCCTCCGAGCTGGATGCCACCAGTTCGACCGTGGGGGTGCCGGAGATGATGCGGGGCTCCTCCATGGGCGCCGAGCGGAAAGCGACGTGTGCGTCTGCCCACTCGCCACGCCGGGCACCCGGGGTGTCGGTGTAAGACATCTCCCCAGCCGGGGCGTCCGCACTCGCCAGGGATCCGTCGGAACCAGCCATAAGGACGACTTCCTGGCTGCCGTCCAGCGGCCAGTCGTGGCTCTCGTGCCAGGTTCCCTGGGAATCCTCGACCAGCACACGCGGCTCGGCCCAGAGGCCATTGTCTAGGCCGAGGACGGTCGCATCCAGCCAGCGGTGCCGGATGTCGGAGAATTTGCCGGCCGGGTGGCCGTCCATGTCGGGCCAGCCGTGGTACCACCAGCCCAGGATCATGTACTTGGGCGCGTCGTCGGGGAGGGCGTCCCAGTAGAGTTGGGTGTGGTCCGGGTGAACGTTCAGGTCGACGAAGCCGTGCGTGAGCAGAATGGGGGCGGTCGGCGCGTATTCACCCCGCTCCACCTGGAGGGCCAGATCGCGGTCCTGCCAGAGTTCCAAGAACTGGCCATCCACCGGCGCGTAATCGATGGCAGTGCGGCCGGTGCAGGGTGCTGCCTGGGCGAGGCCAGCCTCAGAGGAATCCAGGTTGGTGTGGGGCGCGAGTTCGATGGCCTGGTAGGCGTAGCCGTTGAGCTGATCCTCGAACTTCGCGCCCTGCAGCCACTCATCCTGATAGTACGAGACCACGGGCGCGTGGGCCAATGCGCCGGTGAGGAGCGGGTCGGCGACGTGGGCAACGACGCTTCCCATGCCGGGGTGGCTCACACCGTCGGTGACGACGACACCGTTGCTCCAAGGCTGGGCACGAATCCAGTCGGCGAAGAGCCGCGCGTCGGAGCGGTCGGCCGAACCGCCAAAGTCGAGACAACCCTCGGAGCCGTGGGTTCCGCGGGCGTCCGCTCTGACGAACGCTGCGCCACGCAGGACCACCTCACCCCAGGAGCCGCCCGGCCCACCGCCGAGGACCAGCGCGGGCCCCCGGCCGAGTGTCTGGTAGGGCGTCAACTCCAGCAGGGTCGGCACGGGCTCATCGGCGGGTAGACCGGAGGGTAGGAACAACGTCAGCGCCAGTTCGGTGCCGTCTTCGGCAGTGATGCGGTGGATCGATTCCACCAGGGAATCGAAGCGGGGTTCAGATAGCCCGGCCATCCATTCACGCACGGGAACCCGACTCGCATCCGGGCCACCTGCCAAGGATTCGGGGCCGGAATCGGACAAGCATCCCGCCAGGCCGGGAACAATCAGGATCAGAGCCAGGAACCACCGCATGGCCATCCACGAGCCCTCCCCGGCCTTGTCCTTTGTCGTTGCCCTGCCTACCCCGGCAGAACGTAGCCCACCTCCGGCCCCAGCCGGATTTTGCTGACCACAAAGGTGCCTCCACCCCGTGCGATCTCGCGGCCCTCGGAATCCAGCAGAACCGCGTCCGCCAGGAGGCGGCTGCGCCCGGCGTGCACGACGCGGCCCTTGGCTCGCAGTTCCCCCTGGGTGACCGGCCGAAGCAGGTCGATGTGGAAGCTCGCAGTGACCACGAAATGATCTTCGACCAGAGAATTGGCGGCGAAGAACGCGGCGTCGTCGAGGGCCTTGAAGTAGACGCTGCCGTGCACCGCGTGGGCCGCATGGAAGAGCTCCTCGCGCACCGGAATGGCCACCTCCGCCTCCCCCTCGCCAACCGTCAGGCGCGGCTGGTAGTAGCGGTTGCAGTTGGCGCCATGGTACATGTGCTCCAGTTTGCGGTAATGCTCGGTGGCCACGAGGAGGCAAGGCACTCGGCGGGATAAGCCGACTGCCCAAGCAGGGGGGCGCCTGGCGGCCCGCCCGGCCTTGCGCTTGTTGCCGCTCGCACCTCCCCTTTCCCGGGGTCCACGGCGCATCGGCAGGCCGTCAGTCGTGCCCGCAGCTTGCGGCTGACGTTCGCGCCTCCGGCCCCTAGTCCGCCTCGTCCCCGTCGGCACCGGCAGAGCCCGAAACCACCCGGACGCCTCCCATCACGGCAAGCGCCTCGACACGAAGGACGGGTGCGTCCGCCCCCGGAGCGCCCGAAGGGTCCGTGTGGTTGGCGACTCCGCCAAGGGCTGCGGATGCCTGCATCTCGACGCGCCAATGATCCGGTACGTGGATGTCGATTCCGCCCATCACCGCGGTGGCGCGCAGAAACACCTCGTCGCCGGCCGCCTGGGCACCGCTCAGGTCCAGCCGAATTCCTCCCGTCAGTGCCAGAAGGTGGCCGCCCTCCAGGGGCCCATCGACGCGGTCGTCGATGCCGCCGTGGAATGCGACCCGGTGGAGCCAACCCGGCCGCCGCGCGCTGCGGTTGCGCCAGGTATCCAGGGCAGCCACGGCGGCAAGGGATAGCCAGATGAGCACTAGGGCCTGAAGCGGCATGCGCAGGAATCGGTTCACGAAAGACCACGGCCAGCCGGCCGGATAAGCCTGGCCCAGCCGGCGAACCTCACGTACGAAGCACCAGCAAGGACCGGCCGACCCCGATCACGTCCCCGGCACGCACCTCGATGGCCTGCCCGGCGGACATGGGCGCCCAGTTGAGTCGGGTGCCGTTGCGGCTGTCGGCCAAGTCTTCAAGCGTGAATTGGCGCCGGCCAAGGGC
>JBFIJP010000044.1:0-16549 GCA_041600695.1 Thermoplasmatota archaeon
GATTGGCAGTACGCGCAAGATCTTGCGCCGGTAAGCCTCCCGCCGCCGCTCATCGAACACGTGCGCCGTGCCGGGGGGTACGAGGAAGCCCTGCAGTTCTAGGGGTGCCCGCCTCCAGGCGCGGCCGGCGGTGAACCCGAACCCCTCATCCACCAAACCATCCTCCGGGCACCCCGCATGCCGCAACACTTCCCCTACCTCTTCGACAACCGCTGGAAACCCCTCTTCGTCACCCTGGGCGTTAAACCCGAAGACGGCGTGACCATCACGGACACAGAGCTCATCGGGACGTTTGGCCGCTGGTCCGTCAAAACCCCCCTGGCGAACATCAAGTCGACGGAGGTGACGGGCCCGCACCGCTGGTACACGGCGGTGGGCTTGCGGCTCAGTTTCACGGACACCAGTGTTACGTTTGGAACGAATCACAAGAAGGGCCTCAGCATCGAGTTCAAAGAGCGAATCCCGAAGGTTGTGGGTTTCAAGGATCACGCCATCCTGTGGGTCAGTGTTGCTGATCCGGAGGGGCTGGCGGCAGCGATCGGAAAATAGAGGCTTGGCTGCTCAACGGAGCACCGAATGCTGGCCCAATGTGCGGGCCACACGATAGTTCCCGTAGGGCGCAAGGCCGCCCACAATCGCGTAGTCGTTGCCCCTTGATTTTTTTGTAGTGTCAAGCTTAACTATGTGGGCTGGGCTCCGGGTGCAGAGCGCACGAACGTCGTGCGCTTGTCTCCATCCAGGAGATTCAATGCAGAACCACACGAGTACCAGATTGGCCGCGATGACCGCCGCCATGCTGGCGATTTTTAGCTGGCACGTTCCCGCCATCGCGGGCGTCTCCAACCACGACCCAGCAGATTGCGTACCCACCGGCGTCAACCTCCTGATCAATCCCAGCTTCGAGGAGCCGGCGGGTGGCGGTGCGTATCGCATGGTTCACCAGAACCAAATGCCTGGCTGGCGTACCACGGATCCAAACAGCCAGTTCGAGGTCTGGACGGGCGCCAATCCGGGCCCGTTCGACGGCCGACAGTACATTGAGTTGAACGCGTGGGACCACGCCCTCGTGACGCAGCAGGTCGCCGTTCAGCCCGGCGCGTCGTACGTCTTCGAGTTCTCACATAGAGCCCGCTTGAGCGACCTGGAGAGCGTCGCCATCGTCATCGACGGCATCCAAGGCGCCCCGATCATCGGGTCGTTGACCTCCTGGCAAAGGCACGCGCACGAGTTCCAAGCAGCTGACCCGATCGTGACGCTGGGCTGGATCACCGTGCAGGATGGCGGCTACCGGAGCCTCGGCAATTTCCTTGACGCAGCGTCCCTGCAGCGATGCGAGCTAGTCGACATCGATGTGGACGGCATCCTGGACCGACTGGACAATTGCCCGGATATTCCCAACCCGGGCCAGGAGAACTTTGACGGAGATGCACTCGGAGACGCGTGCGACCCGGACGACGACAATGACGGCTTGAGCGACATTGAGGAAGCTGCGTTGGGAACCGACCCCTTCAACTGGGATACGGACAACGATGGCCTCTCGGATGGCGCCGAGGTCCTGAACCACGGCACCAACCCGTTGGTAATCGACACGGATGGCGACGGCCTGAACGATGGCGCCGAGGTTATGATCTACGGCACAAGCCCCCTGTTGGCAGACACGGACGGCGACGGGCTCTCCGACGGCGACGAGGCGCTAAGGTACAGTACCAACCCGCTATTGGCCGACACCGACGGCGACGGGCTCTCCGACGGCGACGAAGTGCTGAGCTACGGCACCAACCCGCTATCGGCGGACACGGACGGTGACTGCTACGGCGACGGGGCTGAAGTGACGGCGGGTAGCGACCCGGTCGACGCGGCGTCGATTCCGACCCTCATCGGGCCGGTTCGACTCCCCGTCGCGTTGACGGGAAGCCACGCCCCGGCGGCGACCGACCTTTGCCTGCCCACGGCCCTGTAAGCGCAGTGCCAACGCGGCCCGGGAACCGCCGCAGGAGGACGAGGTAGACGGCGACCAGTCGATTCTGGCGGTTCCCGTGCC
Source organism: Thermoplasmatota archaeon (assembly GCA_041600695.1). Taxonomy (GTDB): domain Archaea; phylum Thermoplasmatota; class E2; order JACPAO01; family JAHFTW01; genus JBFJVP01. The sequence continues at coordinate 2,042 of JBFIJP010000044.1, forward strand.
GGGCCAGGGCCAGCTTCCGGCGACGCTGTACTCGCGGTTCGGTTATGGCGAAGTGAACGCCCACAGCGTGGAGGTGGCCAAGGCGATGCTTCGCGGCGAGCAACCGGAACCGGAGCGCCTGGTCAAGGACTGTACCAGCAGGACTACGCCGCCCGGCAGGCGCTCTACGGGCCCCGGCCGCCCCCCTGCCGGTCACGCCGGGCGTCGATACAGGGAAAACCACCACGCGTGTCGGCGATCACGTGCGATCGACTCGACGCGGCGGCGACCACACGGCCGTGCCTGGGAGTGAGCGATGAGCCTCCTCGGGCGCAAGCGGGCGCCCATGCAGAAGTCTCGTGCGAACCAGCCGGTGACGGACGAGCAGTTGGCCACGTACCGCGCCGCGCGAGCGTTCCTACAGGCGGAGTGGTTCGGCGCCATCCTGATGGTGGTCAGTTTCACCCAGCTCTACGTGTTCGCGTTGGGCCCATACGCGGTCTCCACGCGAGCGGCGCTCATCGCCGGGGCGATCATGCTTGCCATCGGTGCGTGGATTTTCTGGTCCAGTCGCACCTACTACCTGCGCCTGGACTTCCCGTGGGCGCGCCGCTGGGAGGTCGTGGCAACCGTGTTCGCCGCCACGGGCGTCGTGTTCTGGGGCCTGTTCCTGCTGGCAGCATGCCTGGTGTGGCGCGGCGTCGAAATCCTGCCCCAGGGGTAGGCCGCGGGGCCCCGCCCTGGCAGCCGCTGGACGGCTAACCCTGATGACACAACGCAAAAGCTAATCCAGCCCTAAAATCACGGGCCTCGCATGCAACAGCCCCTGATCGCCCTGCTTGCAGCCCTTCTTGCCCTGCCGGCCATAGCCGGCTGCCTGGATGCGGCCGCAGAGGAGCCCGTGCACGCCCATGAAGCCGAACCCATGAGCCGGGCGGTGAATGAGACGGATGTCGTTGGTTCCATGGTCGTCGAACCTTACTTCAACTACGAGGGCCCCTCCCCACAGGGTTACCTTGAGGTGCGCCTGGGTTCCGATGATTGGAGCCAAGACGCCTACAACTTGACGGTCATCGGACCGCTGACGGCGGAAGGAGCCGGCCTCATGCGCCTTGAAGTCCCCGACCCTCTGCCGGTGGCGGCCCGGTTCGTTGGAACCGTCCCCGAGGGGTGGCGCGGAGAGTGGCACGTCTGGCGGATGGACCGCCATGGCGGCGGAGCCCAGGAGGTCTGGCGCCCCGGCGGTCAACTGGAAACCGTGGCCCAGCAGCCGGGACTGATGCAGATCAGTCTGCTGTTCCATCACGACGCCGGGGGCTACGTCGACTTCTACACCTCCGCCTCCTGGGCTGCGGAGTGGCTGCTTGAAGGCACCATTCGCGGCTTGGCCCCCTTGGGTGACTCGAACCACCGGCTGCTGGTGCCCGGCGCGATGCAGGGACGGCTCATTATGGACACGACGGCGGACGAGGGCACGGTGCCCGTGGGCCGCACCCTGGTCCTGGCCGCGTTCGGACCCTGGGGAGAGCTCTTTTGCCGGGGCGGTCACGCAACGACCATCGACCAGGAGGATACGGAGCAGCACCTGGAGGTGGAACTCTGGGACAACCGGGCGACCGAAGTGTGGGTCGGAGCCGGTCCGCAGGGCTGCTGGAACAGCGGCGATCGGCCGAGCCTGGAGGCGGTGGACTACCGGTTGAGCGTCCGCCTCGACCCGATGGGCGGCCCGTTCTACTAGAGAAGACTGCGCAGCTTGATCTGAAGTTCAGGCAGTGGCAGGTCGGTGACCAGGAGCGGGATTTGCTCGAACTCGGCGAGTCGGTATGCCAGCTTGTCCACTTCCGCGGGCTGATGGTACACGACCAGACTGGGCTTCATGGGGTGGACGCGGATAGCGACCATGGGGCTGCGTCCGTACTTGATGCCGCTGAAAACCAGGGCCCGTTCACTGCTCCACCCGTACACGCGGACGTAGTCGGTTGCGTTCAGGCTGGCGATGGCCTTGACGGCGTCGATGAGCGTGAAGCCCTGCACGCGCTTCTCGTCAATCTTCCCGAGCACCAGGGCCCGGGCCTCGATGGCTTCAAGGAATTCGATGGCGGGGATGCTGCGGTCGTACTCGGCGATGTCGAGAATCCCCTCGGCGGGGTTGACGAGGCTCTGGTAGCGCGCGATCACGTGGCCGCCGCGGGCCTCGTCGACGGCCACCAGTCCTTCCACCAGGCGCTTGACGGTCTGGATGCCGGGGCTCTTGCGTCGTCCGGACTCGTAGTCGCTGATGACGCTGGGGTTGATCTTGAGGAACTCAGCCAGTTGGGATTGGCTGACTTCGAAGGTCTCCCGCCATTTTCGGATGGTCTGGCCGGCGTGCTCGGAGAGGGCAACTTCGCCGGCCATCTTCTCCATCAGGAGCTTCTTCACGGGCACCTCCATGGCGGTACCGGGTCTTAACCGATTCGTCGGTCTACGATAGGCGCATCGTCAAAATGCGAATGCTTGGGAAGAACCTATCTAATTGCCCTGGGGCGCAGCTGGTCCAGGCCCAAGCCAACAGGGGGCCACTGGCAGCCGTCGAGCGAATCCGACGCTCGCCGCGAACGCCAAGCAGGAGCCGCCCAGAATGGAGAATGTTTAGGGGGCTGCCCCCTTGCACCGTCCATGACGTTGACCGCGCCACAGCAGGACCCCTCCGAGCAGCAGCTCCAGGCCGTGCTACGGGACCTGCCGGAACCGCTGGCGGTGCCCGCACGGGGCCTGGCGCACGCCTGGGTGGCGGCCGGTGGCACCATCCAGGTGGGCCGACACACGATTCGCCTTCTCGCCCCCCACTCCCCGGGAGGAACGCCGCTCACTGCCGGCGTCGTCCATTTGGGTCGGGAGTCCGGCCGGCCACCCCGCCTGGAGATTTGCCGGGCCCGCGTGGTGGGACATGGGGTCGATGCCGTGGACTGGGCCCACTGGGCCGGCGACCTCCTGGATTTGCAGGAGCACGGCTTCGACCCGACCGTGAAGTACACACACATTCCGCTGGACCCGCCCCTGCCGCCGGCCGCTCTTGCCCAGTTGGTGGGAGGCCTGCGTGATCTGGCCATCCTGTTTCGCGGCGCGTAGCACCCCGGGCGCCCGTATTGCGCTCAACGTTCGTGACCCGGGCTGACGAAATCAAACGACGAGGCGGCCACCAACTGGGCCTTGTTCACCAGCGCCAGGTACACGCGCGCCTGCTGCCGGCGTCGATGGCAACGCCGCTTCCCTCGCTGTACGTCGGGCCTGGCAGGTCGCCGAGGCGGCCCCAGCAGGCGTCGCCGGTAGCCGTCAGGGCGCAGCCGCTCTGTCCGTCGCCGGCCACCGCAACAGCGTCGCCGCCCAAGGAGTCCTGAACCCCGCGGACGTTGCCCCGACAGCGCACGTTGCCACCCAGTAGGAGGGCGCGGGCCGTCCACATGACGCAGGGAGGTCTGGCCGAGGCACCTGGCGCAGGGGAACCAGCCATACCCGAGAACGCCGGTCGCCGCGCGTGGTGCCCCTGCACTGGAAGCTCGCGCTCGCTTACGGCGCCATTCTGCTGGCGATCCATCTGGTGGCGACGGGCGGCCGCGGGGCCTTGCCCCCCGCCGTCAACCGCCGTTTGGGTTCGAACGCCGGGTCGGTGCTGCGCCGCTGGTGGGCGCAGTTCACCGCGCCGTGGTTCCATGAGACGTGGTTCCACATCGGGTACAACCTGACGTTGATGTTGGCGACGATGCCGCTGGCGCTGGCGGCGCTGGGACCGGTGGCCCTGCTGGTGGCGCTTGCCGCGAGCCCGGTGACGGGGTATGCGGTCAACCTGCTGCTGGTGCTGCCCCTGGCGCGGCGCTGGAGTTACGCGGGGGCCGCCGTCGAGCCCCGGCTGGTGGGCGCGTCGGTGGTGATCTTTGCCGGCGCTGGCATGGCGCTGGCCGCGTGGGATGCGTCCGGGTGGGCCCGCGTGGCCGTCGCCGTTGCAGTGGGGTTGTACGAGACGGTGCTGGCGAAAACGGGGCTGACGAAGCCCTTCGTGGGATTCTATCACATGGGGGGTTTTGCGGTCGGCTTGGCTGCCGGGCTCCTCTGGCATTGACCGTTTCGTGCTCGCAGCCCGCCAGAAATATTCTAATCGGAATGGAACCATCACGGCCGCTTATCGTCGCCCCTGAGGTGGCGCGCCCGCCATCGGGTAACAGGCCACCGGCGGCCGGCTGCCAGCACGGCGTTCGGCCCCTGACCGGAAGCCTTGCATCCCGCCTGCCCGGATGGTCGCGACCAACAGGTGCCCCAAGCCATGAACGAAACATCTGAGGACACGCTACGCGCCCTGCTCTCCGAGCGAATCCTCGTCCTCGACGGCGGCATGGGCACCATGCTGCAAACCGCCAATCTCGGACCCGACGACTTCGGCGGCGAGGACCTTGAGGGCTGCAACGAAAACCTCGTCCTGACCCGGCCCGATGTCATCGAACGCATCCACCGGGAATACTTCGAGGCCGGCGCCGACATCGTCGAGACCGACACCTTCGGAGCAACACCCATCGTGCTGGCCGAATACGGCCTCCAGGACCTCACCCGCGAGATCAACCGCGAGGCCGCCCGCATCGCCCGCCGCGCAGCCGAGGCCGCGGCCCCCAACGTTGACGGGCGCCACTTGTTCGTCGGCGGCAGCATCGGCCCCACCACCAAGGCGCTCACGGTCACCGGCGGCACCACCTTCGACGAATTGCTCGACGGCTACCGGGAACAAACCCTTGGTCTGCTGGAGGGCGGCGTCGACCTGCTCATCGTCGAAACCACCCAGGACACGCTCAACATGAAGGCCGCCTCCCTCGGCATCGAGGAAGCCTTCCAGGAGACCGGCCAGCGCCTTCCGATCATCCTATCGGCCACCATCGAACCCATGGGGTCCATGCTCGCCGGCCAAGCCATCGACGCCTGGTACACGAGCGTCGAACACCTGCAGCCGCTGGCCGTCGGCATGAACTGCGCCACCGGCCCCGAGTTCATGACCGACCACATCCGGACGCTCAGCGAACTGGCCACGTGCCACGTCAGCGTGTACCCCAACGCCGGCCTGCCCGACGAGGAGGGCAACTACCCCGAGGACCCGGACATGCTCGCCGCCAAGCTGGAACGCTTCGTCGAATCCGGCTGGATTAACCTCGTGGGCGGCTGCTGCGGCACCACCCCCGAACACATCCGCCGCATCCGGGCCATGGTGGACGGCCGCCGCCCGCGCCGCCCCCGCGAGGAGGCCGAGCCCGCCGTCTCCGGCATCGAGCGCGCCATCATCGACAAGGAGAACCGCCCCATCCTCGTCGGCGAGCGCACCAACGTCATCGGATCCCTTCGCTTTAAGCGCCTCGTCGAGGCCGAGAAGTGGGAGGAAGCATCCGAAATCGGCCGCGCCCAGGTCAAACGCGGCGCCCAGATCGTCGACGTGTGCCTGTCCCACACCGACCGCGAGGAAGTGCCCGACGTCAACGCCTTCTACCCACAGGTGACCAAGAAGGTGAAGGCGCCCTTGATGATCGATTCCACCGACTCGATCGCCATCGAGGCCGCCCTGCGCCACTCTCAGGGCAAAGCCATCGTCAACAGCATCAATCTCGAAGATGGCGAGGAGCGCCTCGAAAGTGTGTGCCCGCTGCTGCGTCGTTACGGTGCCGCCGTCGTGGTCGGCTGCATCGACGACGACCCGGAACAGGGCATGGCCGTCACCAAGGAGCGCAAATTGGAAGTGGCGCGCCGCTCCTTCGACCTGCTGACGAAGAAATACGGGATACCTGCCCGCGACATCCTCTTCGACCCGCTGGTTTTCCCCTGCGGAACCGGCGACGAGAATTACATCGGATCGGCCGGCGAAACCGTCGCCGGGACCAAATTGCTCACCGAACATTTTCCGGAGTGCTCGACGATTCTTGGCATCAGCAACGTCAGTTTTGGTTTACCTGAATCGGGGCGCGAAGTGCTCAATTCGGTTTTCCTCCACGACTGTGTTGAAGCGGGCCTGACATTTGCCATTGTCAACACCCAGGGCATCGAAAGGTATCCCGATATTTCGGAGCGGGAACGTCAATTGTGCCGCGATCTTCTTTACAATCGCGGCGACGATCCTCTTGGCGCTTTCGTGGAGCATTTCAGGGGCAAAAAAGCGAAGAAGGAGCGCAGCGGCAAGCCGTCCGGAACGGTGGATGAACGACTCGCCAAATACGTCGTCGAGGGCACCAAGCAATGGCTCATCGAGGACCTGGACGAAATTCTTGGCGCCGGCCGGGCGCCGCTGGATGTGATCAATGGCCCGCTCATGGCCGGCATGGCCCGTGTGGGGGAATTGTTTGGCAACAACGAGCTGATCGTGGCCGAAGTGTTGCAGTCGGCGGAGGTCATGAAGGCGGCCGTGGACTACCTTGAGCCCCACATGGCCGTGGGCGACCAGAGCACGAAGGGGCGGGTTCTGCTGGCCACCGTCAAGGGGGATGTCCACGACATTGGCAAGAACCTGGTGGAAATCATCCTGGGCAACAACGGCTACGATGTCATCGACCTGGGCATCAAGACCCCGCCGGCGGTGCTGGTTGAGGCGGCACGCGAGCACGAACCCAACATCATCGGCTTGTCCGGCCTGCTCGTCAAGTCGGCGCAGCAGATGGTGACGACGGCCGAGGATTTGCGCAAGGCGGGCATCGACGTGCCGCTGGTTGTGGGTGGGGCGGCGCTGTCTGCGCGCTTCACGGCGGCCAAGATCGCGCCCGCGTACGGCGGCCCGGTCGCCTACGCCCGTGACGCCATGGGTGGCTTGGCCATCATGGACCGGATCATCGGCGACGTGGACGCCTTTGCCGAGGCGACGCGGGGCGAGCAGGAGAAACTGCGCGAGGCGACCACGGCCAAGCCGGCGGCAACCGGCGTGCGGACGCTGGTTCCCGTGACCCCCGCCCCGGCGCGGGAGGTGCCGGATGCGGGGCGGCACATCGTGAAGGCCCAGCCGCGGGACCTGTTCGACTGGATCAACCCCAAGATGCTCTACAACAAGCACATGGGCCTGCGCGGCAACCTGGAATCGCTGCTGGCCGAGGGGGACCCCAAGGCCACGTCCATGCGCAACCTTTGGGACGAGTTGCTCGGGGAGGCGCAGGCGCGGGACCTGATGGCGCCGCGTGGCGTGTGGCGTTACCTGTGGGCGGCGTCGGACGGCGACATGCTGTTGGTCTATGACAGTCCGGATTCGACCGAGCCGCTGGAGTCCTTCGCTTTCCAACGCCAGGAGGCGACGCCCGGTCGGTGCCTGAGCGACTACGTGCCCGACCACAAGGCGGGCCGAGACACCATCGCGGCGTTCTGCGTGACGGCGGGCCGCGGCGTGCGCGACTATGCCCAGAAGCTCAAGGAGGCCGGCGAGTACGTGCGCAGCCACGCCATCCAGGCGCTGGCATTGGAGACCGCGGAGGCCTTCGCCGAAAAGCTGCACGCGGACATCCGCGCCGCCTGGTGCATCGTGGACGAGGGGCTCTCGATGCAGGATATCTTCAAGGCCAAGTACGAGGGCTGCCGGTACTCGTTCGGGTACCCAGCCTGCCCCGATCTGGAGGACCAACGCAAGTTGTGGCGGCTTCTGGACCCCACCGAAATCGGCGTCGAATTGACCGAGGGTTGCATGATGGACCCGGAGGCGAGCGTTTCCGCCATCGTTTTCCACCACCCTGAGGCGCACTACTTCGCCGTTTGACCCGGTCAATGTGGCACCAGCGGGGCGGGATCGATCAGTGTCCATATTTCGACAACCGGCTGCCCGCGGGGCCGCGGAAAACTTCCCTTGCAGCGTTATTCCCTCGCCGGAGCACGCACAAGCCCGCTAGAATGAACATATGCGTTCATTGCTGTACACATGCCGATTGCCGCGGCCGAAAGCTATTTTGCCCCCAGGCACCAATGTAGAAGGGCGCCCCGCGGGAAACCAACGGGTGCGGCTCTGGCAACGGACCAGCGGCTTCGGCCAAAGGAAACCGGACCATGGCCTGCCATCGCAAGATGGCCGTTCGGCATCCAGGAGAGGAGCGCGGCTACTCGCTCCCTCACCCACAGAGCTTGTCTCTGCGGGCGAAGTGAACCGGAGGACACGGCTTGTCCGTGCTGCAAGGGGAAAAACCTGGACGACTCATCAACTAGGTGGGGACCCGAAAGGGCCGAGCGCAGTGGTTCCGCATGCAGCCGCAGTATACGGGACCGCGATTTCCCCCCAATGGGGGACACCAGGATCTAGGCGAAGAGCGCGGCTACTCGCTCTCGCGGCCCACGGGTCGACTGAACCGAAGGCCATGCTTGCATGGTAGGGGGACAAACCTGGATCATCCGAAGCCTCGGGGCAACGGAACCGCAAGGACTGGTGCATGTGACCACGACCCTGCCGCAGGGAAACTGGTCACCTCTTTCCTGATTCTGGCCGGGTGGCCATGCCCTAAGGCAAGTCAAGCAGGCAAGCCTGCGGGTTCTGGCGGCCAGCCATGTGGCGCATTGGTGACCCACTCCTGGCAAAAGCACGCGTCCAACAACAGGCCGACCGGGCCGGGACAAGGTTTCGTCGATACTTGCACCGCCGCGCGCCGGGCCGTACGCTTTTTCAGCGGGGCGCCTTCGGCGGCCCGATGGCAACCATCGGGCGCGGCGTCATGGATGAGACCGTCTTCGCCTTCTTTGAGGGAATGCGGACCTACGACGCAGAAGCTGCCGCCGCGGTTTTTGTGGACGACGCCGAGTTTGAGTCCCCGTGGACCGACAAGCTCGTCGGCCGCGAGGCCATCCAGGCCTTCCTGACGCAGTGGCTTGGCGACCCCGTCAAGCGCCCAACGTTCAGCATCGTGGATGTCTCCGGCGACGGCGCCGTGACCCGGCTCACGATTTCTGTCAGCAACCGGTTTGGCGCAGCGCCCCAGATCGTCCGCATGGACATGCTCGTCCTGCGGAGCCAGATCTACCACCTGCGGGCGCGCGCCAAGACAGCCACGTTCACCGGGCTGTTCAACCGGGCCTAGCGGGCCATCGCGAGGCAATCGCTTTGTATTATGCCATCTAGCCAACGGCATGAAGCTAAACCTGATGCTGTTGGCAGCCGTCGCGTTGGCGGTCGCCGCACCAAGCCAGGCGCAACAGCCCACGGAAGAGGCCAACATTCTGTGGGCGCACGGCAACGTGGACAGCGACAGCAACCCCCTCATCCCGGCAGAAATCCTTTGGATGAATGCAGACGCTGTCGACGCCGACGCGACGGACACCGCCAACGGCCCCGGATATTGCCCCAACTCGCCTGGCGTCACGGAGCCGGTCCAGGGCATTGACCCGGTGTGTCTGGTGGAGCAGAACGCCGACCGGACGCAGGATTTCTCGCATACGTTTGTGCTCGCCATGGCCCCCGCGCTCGAAGCGGCGGTGGCCTTGGACACGACGCGTGAGATCACGTTCAACGTCTACTTCGGCGCCAACAGCGGCACCTGCGAGGGGACCTTCACGACCTCCCTGGAAGGCGATGGCGTCACGGTCGCCGAAGCAACCGACATTCCGTTGTCCTTTGCTTCGGGCTACGTTCTCCACACGGCCACCGCCGAACCCTTGGCGGCAGAAATCCCCGTTGGCGAATTGTACTGGATGATCACCGTCTCGTGCGAGGGCACAGGGCTGTTCATGGGCATCCATAACGACACGGGCAACAGCCACATCATCCTCCCGATTGGTGTGCCCGCCCCTGAACCCGAAGCGCCGGTCGACACGGGCAACGCCACCGTGGGCAACCAGACGGAGGGCAACACCACCGACGAGCCCGAACCAGCCCCGGAAGAGCCGGAGCCCGAAACCGACACCGAGGCTGACCAGCCTGCCACCAACGCCACGACAGAGTCGGAGCCGGTGCAGGAGTCGCCCGAGGAGAAGGACACACCTGCGGCCGGCCTGCTGGCCACGTTGGCCGTGATGGCGCTCGTCGGCGCGATTCGGCGGCGCACCTAAGGCGGTCGAGGGGGCCCGTGCAGTCCATTGGACTGCCCAGGGCCCGCCCAACACCACCGGAGAGCGCCGGGCCCTCGGCCTCCCAGGCGATGAGCCACTCCGCAAGCCGCAAGTCCAAAAAAGGCGGGCCAGGCTTGGCCACATATGGTAACCCGATTCATCCTGGCCAGCTTGCTTTTCGCCGTATTGCTGCCCGTGCCGGGGGCGGCCCAGGACGCCACCGCGCCCCACCCAAGCGCGGACGAACGGACGCTCTACGCCCACAGCAACGTCGAGGGCGTCGCCTGGATGAATACCCTCGTTGAGGACGCGACGGGCCCTGAAACATCGTCGGCATTCGGCGCCAACCCGACCATCCCGGCCTACGGCGAAAGCCCCGCCGGCCCGTACATGAGCGAGGACTTCTCCTTCGCATTCCCGCTGGCTCCCGGGCTCACGTCGGGCCTCATGCTGGACCCCGCCGGAAGCGTGGAAGTCACCACTTACCTCGGTGGCGGCGCCTACACGCTGGGCATGGTCGATGTGTCAACGCGCCTGATGGCCGGCGAGACGGTCATCGCCGAAGGGGCATCCGTGAGCCACCGCATGACCCCCAAGCCACCCACCACGGTTGGCTGCCAGGTCTACGACACTGCCGCGTGGAGCATGGAGGTCCTTGAGCCGACCATTCCGGCCGGTGCCGAACTCGTGTGGATCATCGAAGGAAGCGGATCCTGGAACAACATCTTCGTTTCGACCAGCGAGTGCCGGGGCCGCAGCAACATTGTCCTGCCCATTGCCGGTTTCGTTGTCGAGGCGCCCCCGGTGATGACCGTTTGGCAGAACCTGACCGAAGGCCTCGTCGCGCTAGACATCACGCAAGCCAGCTCCGACACGTACATGTACAACTGGACGACGAATCTGACTGGCGCCCGCATCAGTTACGATGTCGTGGCCCAGGAAGGAAACCTCTCGATCTCGGTGACCGACGCCGACGGACGCGATCTCCTCGTCCACCCACAGGCCACGGGATCAAACCAAACGGATGCTGCCGGGGCAGCACCTGGAACATGGCTCATCACCGTGCATCTTGATGGCTTCCGCGGTTCGCTGGATCTGACTCTCGACTCCTTGGCCGAGGCTGCCCCTGAAGGTTCGGGTGCCCCCTCGCAGGGCAACCAGCCCAGCGCACCGGGCGCGGGTAATTCGACGGCGCCCGAGGCCAGCGGCGACACTGGAGCAGAAACGCAGGAGGTCGATGGGGAGGACGGCAAGCAGGCGCCGGGCCCCGCGTTCGTGGTGGTACTTGTGGCGCTTGGGTTGGCAGCCGTGCGGCGTCGCTGACCCGGCCGGCCAAATTCACCTCTCCAGGTCATGCTTTGGCAGGGGACGCCGCGCAGCGGCCGTCCGGGTCGCTCCAGCGACTGCTCCGCGCCCCTTTGCGTGCCATCGACGGCCTCCGAACAGCCATAGGCCATCGACGGATTGCGTCGCCCAACCTGCGAGGTGAACCAGATGCCAAGAGTCCGTTCCCGAAGCTTCAAACCAAAACATGTGGCCCTGCTTGCCCTGGGCCTGGCCGCCCTGGCTGCTCCAGCGCCGGCCTAGGTGCCCATCTCAGCTCCCGCGGCGGCCGATGCCCTCCCGATGGCAATGTATGGTTTTGCCGACGGAAGGCTTTGGGTCATCGATGTCCAATGTGGCCGCGCGACGCCGGCCCTGGCGAGCCTCGTGGACGTGACTGGATCCGACTCCCGTGAATCTGTTTCCCGCTGGATGGACGGCTGCCGAGTACGGCTTCACATATCACACGGAGCGGGCAACCTTCTACGGGCTAACAAGAAGCTGGCCCAACCCTCACTTGTACCGGGTTGATCCCGTGCTCGGCCACGCCATAACCATGAGTCACCTCCGCAGCGCCACGCAGAGCTTCGACACGGCCGAGGGAATCGCCTACAGCCCGGACGACGGGTTGCTCTATGTGAGCGTGGGCCACGGGTTCTACAGTCGGTGGCTTGGCACCGTCGATCCCGACACCGCCGTCGTAACCGTCATCGGCCAGTTTTTGAATGACTTCCAGGGGGAGGCAGACGGACTCGCCTGGGCCGGCGGTCGGCTGTACGCCACCGATGGGGCCGGTGGCGTCGGCTACCTCTACGAGGTGAACCCTGCCACGGGCTCCATGTCTCGCGTCGGACAGATGATCGGGGGCCAGCCATGGGCCGGGTTTGCCTTCGACGCCCCGTCCGGCAAGGCCTACTATTCAGCCGAGGGCTGGACCAGGGAGCTTAATCTGTCGACGGGTCGCTCGACCACCATCGGCGCCTCGGGGGCACCCCGCATGTGGGGCAACGCGATGGCGCCAGCCATCATGCCTGGTGCCGTGGCAGCGGCCGCGGGGTTGTGCCTGGGAGACACCCTCTAGGCACAGGCAGTTCCATCCAGCCCTGCTCGGCGGATGCGGGCTCACCCGCCCGTGATCCCCGAAGGCGCCGTTTCAGTCCTTCTTCTTCGTCCCACGGCCCTGCCGGGCGATCAAAGGGCCAAGGACTACGAGTCCTTGCCCTTCTCCTTAAACTCCGCATCGACGACGTCTTCGTCAGGGCCGTCGGGGGTCCCGCTCCACTCGGCGCCAGAAGCACCCGTGTCGTCGTCGCCCTCGGCTTCGCCCTGGGCCTGCGCCTCTGCCGCCGCGGCCTGGTACATGGCCATCACGGCGGGCTCCATGGCCTTGTTGAGTGCCTCGGTGGCGTTGTCGAGGTCGGCCTTGGTGGCGTCCTCTTTGGCAATGATTCCCTTGAGCTCCGCGATGGCGGACTCGACGCCGGCCTTGTGCTCGCCCAGCTTGTCACCGTTCTCCTTGACCAGCTTTTCAGCCTGGAACAGCGCCTGGTCCGCGTTGTTGCGGGCGTCCACGAGGGCCTTGCGCTCCTCATCCTCGGCGGCGTGTTCCTCGGCATCCTTCTTCATGCGCTCGACCTCGTCGTCGCTGAGCTTGGTCGAGCCGCTGACCGTGATCTTCTGCTCCTTGCCGGTGCCCTTGTCGCTGGCCGTCACGTGCAGGATGCCGTTGGAATCGATGTCGAATGTGACCTCGACCTGGGGGATGCCACGGGGAGCCGGCGGGATGCCGTCCAGGATGAACTTTCCGAGGCTCTTGTTGCCGGCGGCCATCGGCCGCTCGCCCTGCAAGACGTGGATTTCGACCTGGGTCTGGCCGTCGGCGGCCGTGCTGAACACCTGGCTCTTCTTGTGGGGAACCGTGGTGTTGCGGGGAATGAGCTCCGTGCGCACGCCACCGAGGGTTTCAAGGCCCAACGTCAGAGGCGTCACGTCCAGCAGAAGGATTTCCTTGTCCACCTCGCCCGACAGTACGCCGGCCTGGATGGCGGCGCCCAGGGCCACGCACTGCATCGGGTCGACGCCGCGCACGGGCTTCTTCTGGAACACCTTCTCGACGAATTCCTGCACCAGGGGGATGCGGGTCGGGCCGCCCACCAGGATCACCCGGTCGACGTCGGCCGGGCTCAGCTTGGCGTCCTTGAGGGCACCCTCGCAAGGGCCGCGGGTGCGCTCAACGATCGGCCGGATGAGCTCCTCCAGCTTCGCGCGGTTGATGGTGGTCTCGAAGTGCTGGGGGCCGGCAGCACTCATGCTGAGGAAAGGCAGGCTGATGGTGGTCTGGGTCATGCCCGACAACTCCATCTTGGCGCGCTCGCCGGCGTCGCGCAGGCGCTGCATGGCCGCGCGGTCCTTGCGGACGTTGATGCCGCTCTGTTTCTCGAACATGGCGGCCAGATACTCGATGATGGCGTCGTCCATGTCGGTGCCACCCAGGTGGGTATCGCCGTTGGTCGACAGCACCTCGAAGACGCCGTCGCCCATCTCCATGATCGTGATGTCGAACGTGCCGCCACCCAAGTCGTACACGGCGATCTTCATGTCCTGGCCGTCGGACTTGTCGATGCCGTAGGCGAAGGCGGCCGCGGTGGGCTCGTTGACGAGGCGCTTGACGTTGAGGCCCGCGATCTTGCCAGCGTCCTTGGTCGCCTGGCGCTGGTCGTCGTCGAAGTAGGCGGGAACCGTGATGACGGCGTCGGTCACTTCTTCGCCGAGGAACTTCTCGGAGTCGGTCTTGATCTTGCGCAGGATCATGGCCGAGACTTCCTGGGGCGTGTACGACTTGTCGTCGATGGTAACCTTGTAGTCGGTGCCGATCTTGCGCTTGATGCGCTGAACAGTCCGCTCGGGATTCGTCACGGCCTGGCGCTTGGCCGAGTCACCCACCAGGACCTCGCCGCCGTCCTTGGAGAACGCAACGACGCTGGGGAAGTTCTTCCCACCGTACACGTTGCCCTCCGCCGAGGGGATGATCTTGGGGCTGCCACCCTCCATGACGGCGGCTTCGCTGTTCGTCGTACCTAGGTCGATGCCGATGATGCGTCCCATGTTGATGCGCTCCTGGTCACGGGGTCCAGTCGCCCTCGCAGAGGGTGACCTTGGGCCCCTTGTTGGAAGCGGCGAGTTAGGGCTTCTACAAAA
>JBFIJP010000045.1:0-16374 GCA_041600695.1 Thermoplasmatota archaeon
AGCCGGGGCGGCGCGCACCGTTGCTGATGGACTGGCCCGCTGGCTGCACCAGCCCCCCGGCTGTCTTTGGGGGGGAATCTGTTGGGGCCGACAATCTTTCTGCGAAGGGTCAAGTCCGCCGGAGTCGATAGTCCATGTTCCCGAGATGCGCGATGGACACCAAGGAGTTTCTACAAAATGCGGAGCAGCACGGCGTCGCCCGGCGAGCTCCCACCCAGCAGCAAGTATTGCGTGCCCTGTCACTCCTGCCGGGAGCGTCGCCGGCGGAGGTGCAGCAACTGACCGGCCGCGGCTGGGGCTCGGTGGACCATGCCTTGTACACGCTTTGCAGGCAGCGCCAGGTGCGCGTGGTTGCGGTGGGCAAGAAGCGCCGGTTCTTCCTGGCCGGCCACGAGGCGGCGGCGGCGTTCCTGCTGCCGCGGCCGCTGCTGCGGGTCTTGCACGCCATCCGCGTGACGCCGTTGGCCACGACGGTGGACTTGGCCCGTCTGACAGGCATGGACAAGGCGGAAGTGAGTCGGGCTGCCGCAGCACTGGCGGATGAGCACTGGATTGAGCGGATGCGAGACGGCCGCCGCGTGCTCCATTTCGCGGTCGGGCTGTACGCCATCGGCGACCCGGACGGGTCACAGTAGCGCCTGCGCCGTGGGTTCGTAACGGTTTGGGGGCCGTGGCGGAACCTCCTACCGGGCCGGCGGCACCGCCAGGGATGCCCGGCCCCGCCTGGCCTGTTCGGCGCTGCCGTGGACCGTCCAGCGATGGCCCGGTTTGGCCGACGCTGCGCCACCCGCAGTGTGGCCCCCCGGCGCAGGCTTCGCAGCGTGGTCCTCAGCCCGCGCGTCCCGCTGCTGAGTCGCCCAACTAGCGGCGCAAGAGATCGTCAAGGGTGCCGCGAGCATCCACCAGATGCCTCAACCAAGGCAACAGGCGATCGTCGGGGTCCGGCGTCAGGAAGGGCCGCTGCAACCGCTCCGTCATGTCCAGCACGGCGGCCAGAACCATGATGCGCTGCCATGCGCCGGCACGGTCGCGAAGGTGGCTGTAGACATCCATCAATTCGGCGCGGGGAACCGCCAGCCCCTGGCCCAGGGTGACCGTGGCCTGAAGGAGCCGCCGGCCGTTTCCCGTGTCCGCAAGGGTGCTCCAAGCGGCTCCCAGGTCCACCGGTTCGGCGTGGTCCTGGGTCGCCAGGGTTGCCCCCACCGCGTGCAGGATGGAACTGCCCGAGTTGGGCCGCTCAAGGGCGGCGCTCAAGAGCGCGACGCGATCCTGCCGCGACAGGGGACCGCCGTTCAAGGCCTGGTCGTAGACGGTCCGGAGGATACCGTCCAGATCCTCGCCCGGGCTGCCGGGTACGAGGAGAGAAGGCAGGAGTCGGGTTGGCGGCAGGTGGCCTCGCAATGAATCCATGGTGGCCTTCCAATGTTGGCCTCAATGGGTTATCCGCTTGCGGGTCAGTTCCCGCGGACCGGCGCCAACGGCTCCACCACTTGTGCGGGCGGTCCGCCGAGGCGCAGCGTCCGGCTCACTGGATCATCGCCTGGCTCGCCCGCCATGAGTGCCTGAAGCCGCTCGGTGGGGAACACCTGCCGGCTGCGCCCGCCGCTCATGCGAACGACCAGGCCTTCACGCTCCAGGCGCGTCAGGTGCCTGTGGATGCTGCTGTCGGCCAGACGAAGCGACTGCGCCAGCGTGACCTGGTTGGCGCCGGGTTGGGCCATGACCTCCTGCGCGACCGCCCGGTGGCCGGAGTCGCGCAGCACGCAGCGGGCGTTCTTGTTGCGCACGACGGCGGCCTCGCGGTCGAACCAGCACAACTTGCCGTCGACCTTGCGGCTGATGAGGCGACCCTCGCGCTCAAGGATGCGCAGGTGGCTGTTGCAGCAGTTCCAGCTCAGGTTGACGAGCGGGGCCAGCCGGCGGACGTGGATTCCGGGGTCGGCCACCACAAGCGCATAGAGTCGTTCACGGTGCGCATTGGGTCGGGTCACACGAGCCATACCCTCTAGTTATCGGCCTGGCACGGCTATCCCCTTCGGTAAAGCCACGCAACTGGGCCCGGCGTTGATTGGGGCTTTCCTCCAATGCCGCCGGGCGCATGCCTTCGCGCCTGCCGGAGGGGCGGCGGGGCCGGGGCTGCGCGCCGCCCGGATCGTTGCCTGGGGAGTAGATCTGCGCGAACCATGGGCGCCGCCGCCATGATCGCCGGCAGCTTCACGCCGGGCATTCCGGCACTTTGCGCGGTTGCTCATAGCGGGTTGGCGACCGGATGGGGTGCTGGTGAGCAGATGAGCACACCCAAGACACCCAACAACAAACCCCGACTGCGAATCGCAGCGGTCTTGGTGGTCACCGGCCTGATGGCCGTTGCGGCCACGGGGTACCACCTTTTGGATCGTCCCCAGGCAGGCGAACCAATCCACTCCGCTCCTCCCACCCTTGTTCCCTCCACCGATGGTTCCGTCGTAAGCATCGACAGCCAGCAGGTGGTGGACGAAGCCATCCTTGAGATGGAAACCATTGCCAACCAGAGCTCCAGCGCCTGGGCACAGTTGGCAGCCGAAGCCAGCGCCCTGGCAGAAGCCGAAGCCAACAGCAGCGCCGAGGCGGCCGCGTCCGCGGTGGCAGCAGCCTCCGGCGAGGCCGCCCAGGCGGTGGCGGCGGCCGGGGACATCAACAACACCATCGGCGCCGCTCCCGAAGACTATCTGGGCGGCGAGGTCGAGGCCGACACGCCCCAGGTTGAGGACTATCAGACGCCCAACTACACGGCGGACACCAACACGGATACGGGTGGCGTGGGGTCCTTCGACGGCACCCCCAGCAGCGTCGCCGTCCGCGGCGGGTTGAACCTCCCCGTCACCGGCGTGGAGGGGCTCGATGCTGCCTTCGGAGTCCTGGCCGAGGCGTACGTCGAAGTGAGTGGCACCCTGGTGGCCACCGTCGAAGAAAACGAAACCAGCGGCTTCCTCTGGAGCGATGACGACATGGGCACCGCCGGTGCCAGCCCCAGTGCCCTGTTTGGCGAGGGGGAGGCGTTCACGTACGCGGCTGCCCCAGACGAGGAGGGCGCTGCTGAGGCGTGGGCCCACGCCAACGGAACCCTGGAGGCCGCCGCTTCGGCCCTGGCCACCACCCTCGCCGGGGTCAACCTCACCATTGAGGTCCAGACCACCCTGGCGGCCGCGGTGGAGGCTGAAATCGAGCAGAGCCTGGAGGCTGCGGCTGAGGCCGAGGCAGCCATCAACGCCGAGCTTGAGGCCCGGGTGGAAGCCACGTTCGCTGCCAGCGCCGAAGCGGAGGCCGAAATCCACGCCCAGGCCGAGCAGCAGATCGAGGCCATCCGCACCGTCCAGGTTGACGCCAGCCGGCAGGTGTCCGCGCAGGCCCAGCAGGAGGCGGATGTCATCATCGACCAGGGCGCTCAGGCTGCCCAGCAGTTTGAAGCCCAGGCCGGCGCCGTACTCAGCCAGGCCGAGGAAGCCAGTGCCGCCATTCGTGCCAACCTGCAGGCGGCCCTCGCCGTCCTTGCCAGCCTTGAGGAAACCAGTGGCACCAGCATGAGCGCCCAGGCCAACGCCCTCGCTAGTGCTGCGACTGCCGCCGAGGCCCGCGTGTGGGCCACGGCCAATGCCCAAGCAGATGCCCTCCTGCGCCAGGCCAGTGCTGCCTCGGCGCGGGCCCAGTTGCAGGCCCATGCGGTCCTGCAAGCAAGCGCCAACGCCGAGGCGGCCATCAGCGCCAAGGCCGAGGTCGCGGTGCGCGCGGTTCTGCGTGCCGAGGCGTATGCCGTGGCCAAGATCCACGCGGAAGCCGAAGCCACCGCGCGGGCCCACGTGGCCGCTGCCGCCAGCGCCTTCTTCAAGGTGCGCGCCGAGGCCGACGCCCACATTCGGCTCGTCCTCTCGGCGGCCGTGCAGGCCAACGCCGCTGCCAAGATTACCCTGGATGGCGGGCGCGAGATCGGTGACAACGTCGGTTACGAGACCGACTACGAGGTCCAGCGTGACATTGACTTCATCCGCGAGGTGGAGGCCGATTATGCGCGCCAGCAGCAGCTCGACACGGAGCACCGCGAAGAGCACTGGCATGATGTGGCCAACGATCTGACCACTGAGAAGGACCTGAGCGTGATCACGGCCTACGAGTTGATCACGGAGGTCGACTACGGCTACTGGGTGGTCGCGCAGACCGCCAAGGACCTGGAACTGCTGCAACACCAGTACCTGTAGTTCAAGCCGGTCACGTTCTTTTCCTCCACCCTCCGCTTTTTCCCGCGCCCTCCTCCGCCCTCTGTCCTTCCCCCTCCTCCGTCCTTTTCCACCCTTTGCACGCCCCCCATCCCTTTTCTGCTGCATCCCACCCTTTCCCCCCTTCCTCCCGTGCCCTCCAGGTCCACTGGTTGCGCCCCGTCCCGGTGCGACCCCTGACACTTTCTTGACATCCATTTCTTATGAGCCTGGGGCGCAGCCAGGAGTTCTAGCCGCTTCTTCGGCGGACCCTCCGACGCCAGCGCCGCAACCCTTCCGGCACTTCGCGCGGACCCTCATAGGCGCCGGAGGCCGGAGGATTCTTGGTGAGTCTATGGCGGACAAAACCCCCATCCCCAAGACCGGCCCGAAACCCACCCGCGTCCCCGTTGGCCGCGGCACCCGGGTTCCGGGACCTGCGCGACGCCTGCCCCTGGTGCTGGGGGCCGTCGGCCTCGCGTCCCTGTTACTCCTTGCCCTCACGATGAATGCCGGCGTGCTGAAGAGCAGCAACATGCGCGGAGGCGACGACGAGTCGTTCCGTGGCCAGGACGGCGGCGGCTATTCGCTGCAGAGTGTGCCCGGCCTGGATCTCGGCAACACGTCACTCGTCGAGGACGCCATCGTGCGCCTGGACGCGGCAACCGCGGCGGCCACCCAGGGCGTGCTGGAGGCCATCGGTGACGGCGACGCCGCCCTGGGTCGTGCCATCGGTGCCACCGCAGCACTTCCCCAGATACCCCCGGGACACGTGGCGGGCACCCCGCCGGACCTCGGCATCGTGGCCGTACCCGGCTTCGACATTCCCCGCTTCCCTTCCTACCAGCCAGGCGGCGTGGGCGGGGTTGGCGGCTGGGCGCCAGATGCCCTTCCGCTGCTCGGGCGCGCGGGCATTGTCCTGCCCGCCACGGGCAACCCGGAGGTGGATGCAGCTCTACTCGGCCTGGCGGATGCCCTGGCAACCCTGGATGCCGTGGGTGGCGGCGACCTGGATTCCCTGGCCGACGGCGCCCTCGATGGAGGCCTGCCCACGGATGGGCTGGGACTGCCCACTGACGGCCTCGGCCTACCTACGGATGGGTTGGGCCTGCCGACTGACGGGCTGGGCCTTCCCACGGACGGCATGCTGCCGACCGACGGTCTTGGCCTCGATGGCGGCCCCAGCCAGATTCTCGCGGGCACCAGCCAATCCCTCAATCCCGACGAGGACGGCGCAGGCCAGGCCCACGCCCACGCCCAGGCGCTGGTTTCGTCCGCAACACAAACCCTGGCCACCGCAGACGGAGCCTTCGACCGGGTCTCGTCGTCCCAGGGCCAACTGGTGGCAACCATCCAAGCGGAACTGGCGCGCGCTCAAGCCCTCCTGGCCGACGGCCACTCCCGGCTCGACCTTGAGGCAGAAAGCCGCATCCGGGATGCACTCGCCCAGGCGCAAGCGGCCGCCAGCAGCGCCCAAAGCCAAGTTGACGACTACCTTGGGGGCGTGACCGCCGCCGACAGCTCGGCGCGCACGGCCCTGGATGACGCGCTGGCTGCCCAGACCACGGCACTGCAAACCCTGTCAGCGGAGATCGCGACCGACTTGCAGGCCGAGGCAGATGCGGCACTCGCCACCGGAGCCTCCCGTCAAGCGGAGATCGATGCCGCACTCCAGCAGGCGCTCGACCAACTGGCCGCGACACCGGACATGGATTCCGTGGAGGCCGCCAACATGGCTTCGACCCTGCAAGCCCAGGCCACATCCATGGCCCAACAGATTGCCGCCGAGGCCCAGGCACGGGCCGAACTGTTGACCAGTTCATCGGCCGCCCTGCAGGAATCCGCACGCGGAACCATCGCAGCGCTCGAAGATGCCGCCCAACTGGCCCGGACCTCCTGGCAGGACGCGACCAACCTGGCCAACACCGACGCCCTTGCCGCTGGCGCGTACGCCGAAGCCCTCGCCCTGGCCACCGGAGCCGCGCGCGTCGACCAGTTGGAGGCCATGCTCCCCCGAGCCCACGATCTTCTCGACCTTCGCTACGCCAACCATGTGCAAGCCGTGACGGAGGCCGCCTTGGGCCAGAATGACGCCGCCGCACAACTCGTCGAGTCGGGGCGCGGCCTAGTCACGAAAGTCGGTCTCGACGCGGACGCCGCCGGAACCCAGGATATCACCTACATCCTGGCGGTTGCCCAGCAATACGCCGACCAGATGGCCCTGGATACCGAGAAGCGCGAGGAGTACTGGGCCGCCATTGCGGCCGCCCTCGATGGGGACCTGGACGGCGTGCTCATCGCTAGTGGCGAACTGTTAAGCCGGGCCGATGCAGCCGCGGCTCTGGTGGACCAGACGCGGGGCCAGCTCAACTCGTTGCTGGCCGGTCCCTGAAGGGCCCGCCCTCTTCCCCCTTCAACTCCGTTTCTTTGAGAAGTCCGAGGGCGTCGTCCACCTCCGGCTCGGTGCCCGTGCTGGGAGCCTCGTCCACCAAGTGGACATCTTCCACCACAGCGCCAAGCAGGCGCCAGCGGTCCAAGACGGCAGCAAGGCCGGGGGCGTCCCGCGCGTGAACCAGCGCCAGCAACCGCGACGGGTGGGACACCAATCGGTAGCAGCGCTCGGTAGCCGCCGCCTTCATGACATCCTCAACCATCTCGTCGTGGTTGTCGGGCACCTCCAGCACCACCCAAGCGTGTATGCGCAGATCAAGGGCCTCGGGGTTGATGAGCACCCGGTAGCCCCGGATCACGCCCTGTTCTTCCAGACGACGCAGACGATCCCGGGCGGTACTGTACGAGAGGCCTGTGGCGCGGGCCAACTCGGCCACCGGGATCCGTCCGCTGCGCCGGAGAATATCCAGAAGGTCATCGCTCATGGGTCACCGAATCGAAACAGCCGAAGGTTGTAGTGCGGGGGACGGGACCAGATGGTGCCTGCCCGTGGCGGCGGGGCGTCCTGGGCGAGCCGGGGCCACTTGCGCCGTCCAGGCAATATGCAGGTCGGAACCCTCCAGGGCTGCCCGTACCGTGGCGTGCAGGTCATCCATGGTTGCGGCGACGGCCTCCACGGCGAGCCGGTAACGGCCGGCGCCCTGGAAAACATGCTGCACCCAATCGTATTGCGAGAGTTGATGCAGCAGGGCCGGCCGGGCGGGGGCCGCGCCGGTCAGGAACACCAACGCGTGCACGGGTCGACCCAGCTTGGCTTCATCGAGCAGCGAAGCGTAACCACGGATGATTCCCCGGCGCTCCATCGCCAGGATGCGGTCGCGGGCGGAGTTGACGCTACAGCCCAGGTCGGCCGCGATGTCCGAATAGTTTTTGCGGGCGTCCATGGCCAGCAGCCGCAGGATGCGTAGATTCATCGCGTCGGGGCGGGGGATTTCTTTTGGGGGCCTCATGGAAACACCACTTCGAACCACGGCGAAGAAGACCGCAGAGAGGTTTTGCCATGCCGGTCCGGGCTGCCCTCATCGCTATGGAGTGGTGCTGCCAAGAGCACACGAAAATCGTCGGCGATGCACCCTTTTACGGTGCAAAAACAGAAACAACGGAGCTTGGAGGAAGCTTGTCTGTCCCACCACCTGGCCTGTTCCGGAGGCGGCGTCGTAAGAGGAGAGAAGGGAAAATGGGCCGGGGCGGCAGCGCCAAGGGGGCAGCGCGGGCCGCACCCCGGACCCAGGGGGTCGGTACTGAATTTTTGCAGGAACTCCTGCCCGCGCAACAACTCCGGGAGCTGAAGCTGCTACGTTTGCGGGACCGAGTCGCCCAGCAGGCCGTGGGCTGCGTCGTCCAGCCAGGTGCGGACGATCAGGCTGTGTTCCACGTCGGCCAAGCCGGCGGCCGCGGCCAGTTGATCGATGCGAATCCGGATGGATTCAGCATCCTCTCCACCCACCGTGAAGGCCACGCTGTTGCGGCTGGCTAGCGTAAAAACCCGCGTCACGCTGGGGTCCGCCGCAAGCGCCTCAAGGTGCTGGCTGGTGGTACGGGTGGTGCTGGAGGCGAGCGCGAAGACTTCCAGGGGGCGGCCCAGCTTGCTCGGGTCGACCCTGGCGCTCATCCCCATCAGGACACCGTTGTCCCGCAGCGCCTGGAGGCGGTGGGCGACCACCTCGGGCGAAGCGCCCACCTGGCGGGCCAATGCCTCGATGTCGAGTGCGCCGCCGTCAGCCAGCAACGCTAGCAGGCGCCGGCTGATCATGTCAACGCCGGGTGTTTTCATGACCCGACTCCCTGGCCGCGGCAGCCCAGGAACACCCGGGCCATGGCGACGAAGGCGAGCAGGTCGGACCAGGCGTCAAATTTGGCCCCTGCGATGCGTCGCAGTTGCAGAACCAGCCCGTGCGGCCATGGTGCCTCCATGCCCCGCACCATTTCGGTCAGGCGCAGCAAGATAAATTCGTCGGCCTGGGATGGGGGCAGTCGGCCGCCGCCCCTCCCGGACGGCGGACCTGGGAATGCCCGTAGCAGCGTTTCGGCGGGAATGCTGGTACCGAGGCATGCCTGCATCACGCGAAGCTTGAGGGCAGTCGGCAGGGGGTTCGCCTGGACGAGACGGTGGTAGGCAAAAGCAAGAACTTCGTGGGACGAATCGGCGACTGGATCCGCCACGCTGTGGGAGGGGGAAGAGGCAAGGTTGGGTTGAAGCACCTCCACATTGGTCACCACCCCCTGGATAGGGTCCGGAAACTGCTTGACCTTTTGCTTCAGAAATTGTGTCGTTAGATGGTTTCCATCTCAAAGAAGCAGCCAGTGCCCTCCAGCGCAACCTGGATCCGGTCGCCAAAACTCAAGACATCTTCCACAGCAGCCGAGCCGGGCCACTCGTAAACAAAATCGTGCGCGCCGGTCGTCGGCCGGAAGCCGAGGCCCTGAAGATTCTCGGTGACCGCGCTCGGTTTGGCCCCGTCGGCGCTGAACATGACTTTGAGGTACGTTTTCATCTTGACCGCAGAAGCCCCGTGGTTCGTCATGAACCTGCCGACCCATGACCGACAGGTGCCCTAGTGCCTGCGGGTCGTCGCCAGCCATGCAGCCACGGCAACCAGGCCCACGAGGTTCACGATGCTTAGCACGCGCGTGAAGCCATCTCCCGAGGGGGAGGTTTGGGCTTCGGCCCCCGTGCCATCGCCTTCCGCCCGTGACGGGCCGTCGGGGTCGTTGGGTGCTGCGGGGAGCGGGTCGGCTGCCGGAGCGACTGCCGGCTGATGTGGGCGGGTGGCCAGTCGCAGGTCCCCGACATCGACGCGGGTGCGGCTGACGGCGTCGTTGGCCAGATCGAGGTACAGGCTCTCACCGGGGTCCACGACGTTGTTGCCGTTGGGATCGCTCCAGCCCAGGCGCACCGACTCCACCATCTGGATCTGCTGCCGGTTCAGGGTTTGGCCGGCGTCGGGGGCGCCAGCGGCCACGCGCGTGCCAGCGTCCTCGCCCTGTAGGCGCAGGTCGCCGACGCTGACGCGGACGTTCTGGTCCATGTCGATGTACCAGATGCCTGCGTCCGTCGCGGCAAACCAGGCCTTGGTGCCCAGCAGGGGCAGGCCGAGGTCGGAATCACTGACGCCCACGCCCGTGCCTGGGGGAAGGCTACCGTAGGAAGTCAGGCGGAGGTCCCCGTAGGATACGGATGCGCTGCCGTCGGCGTCGAGGTAGATGGGTTCGGCCGGCATGGTGTGGCCGGGCTGGCCGTTCAGGTCTGCATCGATCCAGGCGATGCGGCCGTTCATGGGCCTGTATGGGGCGCCGGCGTCGGCATCCGTGCTGGCGACGAAGGAGACCAGGGCGGCGGCGGGTCCCGTGCAGAGGGCAAGGCTGAGGAGCAGGGCGGCGGGCGCCAGCAATCGCATGCGACCCGATCGGGTGGGCTGCATATGATGCTATAGTGGGTGCACTCGAGCCTTCTTCAGCCGGTGTTGCGCAAGCCGGCGGCAATGCCGCCGAGGGTGCGAAGCACGGCCTCCTCCAGGGCGGTGTCGCCCGCGCGGAAGCGCCGCAGGAGGGGGGCCTGGAGCAGGTGGATGGGGTCGACGTAGGGGTTGCGCACGGCGATGGATCGGGCCAGGACGGGATTTGTTTCAAGCAGTTGCTGCCGGCCCCCAGCCAGGCGGACTTCTTCCGCTGCGGCGCGCAGGCGGTGGCGGAGTTGCCGCCCGAGGGGGTGGAGTTGGGTGGGGGCAAGGTACTCCTCGTAATGGGCTGCCACCTGGGTGTCGGCCTTGGCGAGCCCCATCTCTAAGAGGTCGAGGGTGGTTCGCCAGAAGGGCCAGGCCCGCATCGGGGCAAGGTCTTCGCCGCGGTTGCGCGCGCTGGCCAGTGCTGCATCGACGCCGAGCCAGGCGGGCAGGTTGAGGCGGTTCTGGGTCCAGCCGAAGACCCATGGGATGGCGCGCAGGTGTTGCAGGCCTCCTCCCGCGTGGCGGCGTGCGGGGCGGCTGCCGATCTTCATCAGGCCGATCTCCTGCACCGGGGTGACGGCGTCGAAATAGTCAAGGAACTGGGGGTCGCCGACGGTGGTCCGGTAGGAGTCGCGGGCGTCGGTGGCGAGTCGATCCATGGCCGCTCGCCAGGAGGGCTGGGGCTGGGGCGGTGTCACCAGGGTCGCCTCCAGGACGGCCGCCACGTAGGTTTCCAGGGTGCGGTCTGCCACACCGGGCAGTCCGAAGCGGGCCTGGATCACTTCCCCCTGTTCGGTGACGCGCAGGGTGCCTCCGACGGAGCCGGGCGGTTGGGCCAGGATGGCCGCGTGGGCCGGGCCGCCGCCTCGGCCGACGGTGCCGCCGCGGCCGTGGAAGAGGGTTAGTTCGACGCCAGCGTCGGCGCAGGCGGCCACCAGGTCTTCCTGGGCGCGGTAAAGTGCCCAGGCTGCGGCCAGGATGCCGGCATCCTTGGCGCTGTCGCTGTAGCCGATCATGATTTCCTGGCGGTTGCCGGCACTGCGCAGGCGCTCCCGGTACCAGGGGACGGCGAGGAGTTCAGCGGTCACCCGGGCGGCCTTCTGGAGGTCGGCCAGGGTCTCGAACAGGGGGACCACGCGGAGGGGCTGGGCGACGCCGGCGGCGCGCTGGAGGTATTCGACTGCCAGCACGTCGGACGGGTTGGCGGCCATGGAGATGACGTAGGCGCCCAGGCCCTCGGTTCCTTCGGCCAGGAGTTGGAAGGTCTCCAGGTCTGCCCGGACGCCGTCTGGGGCTCTGGTGGGGTCAGGCAGTTGGGTGCCGTTTTCTTCCAGCCGGGCCAGCAGGAAGCTCTGTCGGCCTGGTTCGTCCAAGTCCAGGTAGCTGCCGAGGCCCAACTCTCCCGCCACCCAGTCGATGGCCTCGGCGTGGCGCGTGGCCTCCTGTCGGATGTCCAGATTGGCCAGCGTCACGCCGAAACACTCCAGCCTTCGTAGCAAATCGAGCAGGCGCCCGTCGGCCACGACGCCGGCGCCGGATGAGCGCAGCGAGTGGTCGCAGAGTTGCAGGTCAAGCCGGACTTCGTCGGCGCTCCAGATGTGGGGTTCGTCGGGGGGTGTGGCGCCCTCCAGCAGCGCTTCGATGCGGCGTTGGGTTGCTCGCAGCCGGCGGCCAAGGTCCCGCAGCAGGGCCCGGTAGGGTTCCCGGGCGTCCCCGACGCGGGCGCGCAGTTCAGGGGAGCAGGGTTGCAGGGGCAGGTCCTCCCGCAGGCGGTCGACCTCGGCTGCCAACAGGGAGGCTGCTTGCCAGCGGGCCATCAGGAGGACCCGTCGGGTGGTGGCTGCGGTGACGTTGGGGTTGCCGTCGCGGTCGCCCCCGGTCCAGGACCCGAAGCGTAGCGGGACAGCGTTGGTGGGGAGTCCGGTGTCCCCGCCCAGCGCCGTCTTGAGCTGGCTGTCGATTTCCCGCAGCAGGCGTGGGATGGCGTCCCAGAGGACCGACTCGATGACCGCGAGGGCGCCGCGGGTTTCGTCTTCGGGCGTGGGGCGCTGCCGGCGCAGTTCGTCGGTGTGCCAGATGGTGGTGACCAGTCGGTGGAGGTCTGCCTCGATGGAGGCGCGTTCCTCTGGCAGCAGGTCGCTGCGGTCCAGTTCGGCGAGTCGGGCGGCGATGCGGGCCTGTTGGCGCAGCAGGGTCCGGCGGGCCGCCTCGGTGGGGTGGGCGGTGAGGACCAGTTCGATGCGGATGGAGGCGATGGTTTCCAGGAGTCGTTCGGGGCTGGCGGCGGCCAGGCGGGGGATGGCTTCAGCCAGGGAGGCCGTCTGCGGGGCGGCTCCGCTGCGGCGGTATTCGCGGCTGCGGCGGACCCGGTGGTGCTGTTCCGCCACGTTGGCCAGCGACAGGAAGAGGGAGAAGGCCCGCACCACGACCACGGCCCCTTCGGGAGCCAGTTCTCCGAGGCGCTGGACGAGGGCGTCGGCGGCCTGGCGGTTGCCGGTGCGGGCGGCCTTGGCGGCCCGGCGCACCTGCTCGACGAGGGCGTAGGTGTCTTCCCCCTCCTGTTCCCGCAGGACGCGGCCGAGCAGGTCGCCGAGCAGTCGGACATCGTCGCGCAGGGGGGCGTGGGGGTCCACGGTGGGCCAACCGGGGTGCGGCCTTTGAGGCTGCCTTCTGGCTACGTGCTGCTTCCATAAGCGTAGCGCTTGGCGGGGTGCGGCCTTGACGGGGGTGGGCTGGCGGCACCTGGGCCGCATTGGCCCTTGTTGGGGCCACTCCTGTTTTAGCCGGGGGCAAAGGCCTCATATACCAAAAGCCCCCAGAGTAAAGGTTACAAAAGGATACTTCCCCCATGTTTCGCCGCGATGACGCCGCCGTTGCCCAGATGCTGACCTTCCTGGTAGCAGGCGTCATGTTCGTTGGATCCGTGGGCACGGTCCTCTATTTCACCCGCACCGCCGCCACCGACGATGATGCAGTGGCCAGTGCAACCACCAACATCGACGCCGCGTCCCTGGCAGACCTGCTCGTGGGCTCCCCCGGCATCGGCTGGGAAAACGGCGCCGACGGCGTCGTCCGGCTCGGCCTCCTGGCCGCCAACCGCTCCGGGCTCGACGCAGCCCACCTGGATCTCCTGCGGGGAGCCACCTACGAAGCCAACGCCACCAACGGCAAGGTCGACTACGAGGAAGCAGAAGCCTCCGTCGGACTCACCGGGGCAGACACCGACTTCCACCTCAGCATCTACCCCATCGGGCTCAAGCAAACCCTCGCCGCAGCCGACCTCAGCAGCATCCGCACCGGCTACATCGGCCACTGGAACTCCCTTGGCCCCACGACCGTCACGCTGGGCACCACCGAACAGATGGTCGCCGCGGCCAATGCAAACCTCAACGCAACCATGAGTAGCCTGGCGCTCAACGAACGCGCCACCCTGCGCAGCGTTGGCGTCGGCTTCACGGACAACATCCACATCACCAGCACGCCCGACGTGCAGGTCGACACCGGGGTCACCACCGTCCCCATCACCACGCTGGTCAACCTGACCTTCCTGGCGGGCGATGTCTACCCCGACCAGAAGCAGTACATCGACACCGTTCTGCCGGGCCGCCTAGCCGAGTACGACCTCCTCATGGTGGGCTCAACGGTCAGCCACGAGAGCCTCACCAGCGCCGTCACCAAGGACGCCATCCGCGACTGGGTCCTGGCCGGCGGCACGGTCATGGTCATGGGCAGCGACTCGCAGAACTTCCAGTGGATGCAGCCCCTCTTCAACGTGGGCACCGACACCGTCAACGGCGGCGCCTTCGCCCCTGATGTCGGCCACGCCATGCTGCACGAACCCTACGAACTCAACTGGCCCGCCTACAACAATTTCGGCCTGGGCTGGGACATCAAGAACCAAGGCGCCAACTCCCACTACGACGACTTCGAGCACATCATCCAGGAGGACGGCGAAGATGTCCTCGCCGTCAGCGGCCAAGGCGCCTTCGGTGACGGCCGCATCTTCCTGAGCACCTTCCGCCCCGGCGACATCTACGACACGCTGGGCCCAGACGAAGCCAACAACATGGTCATGAACATGGCCCTGTACGCCGACCGCAGCAACCTGTTCCTGGAGTACGGACCCGGCGCGCCCGATCGGACCCAAGTCGCCACGGCCGTGCGCCAAAGCCATCTCTGGGACTACCAACTTGGCCAGGTGCCCGTCCGCGTGGAGGTCAATCTGTGGCGCTCCGTCGACATCAACGCCGGCAGCGGCCAGCCGTACGCCCTGTTCTCGTCCACCTGCAACGGCCTCGGCTGCACGTTTGACGCCCGCAATTCCATGGACCCCGACGGCGACCCCCTCACCTACACGTGGGACTTCGGCGACGGCGGCAACGCGACCGGGACCACCGCGAGCCACACGTTCGCAAGTGCCGGCAGCAAAACCGTGACCCTGACGGTCAACGACGGCACCAGCAGCGACGACGCCGTGCGCCGGGTCGTTCTGAGTGCACCCAACCAGGCTCCCGCGGCAGCCTTCACAGCCAACCCGGTGCTGCTGGTGGTCACCTTCGACGCATCTGCATCCAGCGACCCCGACACCGATCCGCTCACCTACGCGTGGGACTTCGGGGACGGAAACACCGACACGGGCGTCGGCCCCGTGCACGTCTACCTGAGTCCAGGCACCTACAACGCGACGCTTACCGTCGATGACGGCCAAGGCGGAACAGACGTGCTGGTGCAGCCTGTCACGGTGTCTGCCATCTAGCAGGCGCTGCACCGTCCTTACGGGTAGATGCCCATGACCCGGGCCACTTCCTGGGCGAGGAAAGCCGAGAACCCGAGCAGGAACAGAACCAGCAGCAGCCGCACCAGCCAGACGGGCTCCTCGCCGGGGGCCGCGATGGCCACCCGCGCGGCCGTGGGGGTCTGCGCGCTGGCCGGTGCGGATGCCGGTGCGGATGTCGGGGCGGTGGTCGATGGGGCAGTGCCGCTGTCCGTGGACCCGGGCCCGGGCGTGACTGCCCGTGGCTCCAGTCCCGCCGCCACCCCATTGGTGGCGCCAGGGACAGCCGGCGGCTTCTGACGGCGCCTCCCCGGCGACTTGGGCACGATCCCTTCCAGGTCCCACGGGCTTTAAACGAGCCCGCCTTGGGCGCGGCCGTGCCCACGACGGCCCTGGCTCGGCTGCGGGAAATCGCCGCCGAAATCGTGTCCGAAGACGAATTCGAAGCCCTCGTGGCCCGCGCGGCCGCAGGCGAACGGCCCCGTGCCTACATCGGATTCGAACCCAGCGGAACCGCACACGTCGGCTGGATGGTCTGCGCGGCAACCGTTCGCCGCCTGACCCAGGCCGGCTTCGACGTAACCATCCTCCTGGCCGACTGGCACGCCTACATCAACGACAAGCTGGGCGGCGACATGGGCAACATCCAGCGCTGCGCCAAGTACATGGAGGACGTCTTCGAGTCCCTGGGCGTCGCCCGCGATAGCGTCACGTACCGCTACGCAGAGGAGTTCGCGTCGGACCCCAAGTACTGGCAAATGGTCATCAACGTCGCCAAAAACACCAGCCTGGCCCGCATGCGCCGCTCCATGGATATCATGGGCCGCACGGAAGAGGAAGCGGACAAGGATGTCTCCAAGTTCATGTACCCCGCCATGCAGGTGGCCGACATTTTCTACATGAACATCGACCTGGCCTACGGCGGGCTCGACCAGCGCCACGCGCACATGCTGGCCCGCGACGTGGCCAAGAAGATGAAGCTGAAGCCGCCAGTGGCCTTCCATACGCCACTGGTTCCGAATCTGAAGGGCGGCCAAGGCCGCATGGACCCGCACGAGGTTGGCGCCGCGTCGGCTGCTGCGGCTGCCATCGAAGCCAAGATGAGCAAGAGCCAGCCGGACAGCGGCATCTTCCTTCACGACACCGCCAAGGAAGTGAAGACCAAGATCAACAAGGCCCACTGCCCCGCCGGCGAGAAGGACGACAACCCGGTCCTGGATCTACTGCGCCTTGTCGTCTGGCCCCGTCTGGAGGATGGCCTCCACATCGACCGGCCGGAGAAGTTCGGCGGCCCCCTCCACTATGCCACCTACGCGGACCTGGAGCAGGCGTTCACCGCCGGGGATTTGCACCCGATGGACCTCAAGAACGGCGTTTCCGCCGCCATGAACGCCATCCTAGACCCGGTGCGTGCTTACTTCGAGGAGCACCCGGACAACCTGAACTTCGTCAAGGAGTTGAAGAGGACGCGGTA
>JBFIJP010000046.1:0-16133 GCA_041600695.1 Thermoplasmatota archaeon
AATGATGCCGAACATTGTGGCCACGGGTCTGCGGCGCTCGGCGCTACTGTCGGCGTCGGCTGTGTCGCGGTTAGTGTCGCTGGCGACGCGACCAACACGGTGACGTATTGCGCATTTGCGGGAGGCCGCATGCCCGTGGGTCTTGGCTTGGGTGGCGTGGGCGTTGGGCTCGGTTGCCTGGCCATTAGCGGCGCCGGCGATGCCGAGAACCAAACCATCCGGTGCCGCAGTACGAGTGGCGACGCGGGTACGGCCTACGGAGTGGGCTGCACGGCCGTGGATCAAGACGGTTTGGACGGCATGCCGGTTCCCTGATCCATGCCGTCACGTTCCTAACGCAAGACCCGCTGCCGGGTCCGATGGCGCGCCGCAAGGCTGACTGGGAGAAGGAGACTTACGGGCCCTTCGTGGCGAAGCGACCGGAGCGCGAGGAGTCGTTCTCGGCGTTCTCTGGCCGCGAAATTGACCCTCTGTACACAGAGGACGACCTGGCCGCCGCTGGCTTCGACCCCGCCAGGGACACCGGCTACCCGGGCCAGCCGCCCTACACGCGGGGCGTCCAGCCCACCATGTACCGGGGGCGCCTCTGGACCATGCGGCAATACGCCGGGTTCGGCACCCCGGAGGAGTCCAACAAGCGCTACAAGCTTCTCCTCGAACAGGGTGCCAAAGGGCTCAGCGTTGCCTTCGACCTGCCCACCCAGATCGGCCTCGACTCGGACCACGACATGGCCGCCGGCGAGGTTGGCAAGGTTGGCGTGGCCATCGACAGCCTAGCCGACATGGAGATCCTGTTCGACGGCATCCCGCTGGACAAGGTCACCACCAGCATGACCATCAATGCCCCGGCCTCGGTCCTTCTCGCGCTCTACCTGGCCGTGGCCGAAAAGCAGGGCGTGGGCTTCGACAAGGTGGGCGGAACGATCCAGAATGACATCCTGAAGGAGTACATCGCGCGGGGCACCTACATTTTCCCGCCGGAGCCGTCGATGCGCCTCATCACGGACGTGTTCGCTTACTGTGCCCAGAGCGTGCCGCAGTGGAACACCATCAGCATCAGCGGCTACCACATCCGGGAAGCCGGGTCCACGGCCGCCCAGGAATTGGCCTTCACGCTCGCCGACGGCATCGCCTACGTCCAAGCCGCCGTCGACGCCGGCCTCGACGTGGACACCTTCGCCCCCCGCCTGGCCTTCTTCTTCAACGGCCACAACGATTTCCTCGAAGAAATCGCAAAATTCCGGGCCGCCCGGCGCCTCTGGCATACCATCATGAAGGAGCGTTTCGGAGCCAAAAACCCGAAGAGCTGGATGCTGCGGTTCCACACCCAGGTCGCAGGCAGCACGCTGACGGCCCAGCAGCCGGAAAACAACATCGTCCGTGTGGCCGTGCAGGCAATGGCGGCCGTTCTCGGAGGCACGCAATCATTGCACACAAACGCCATGGATGAGGCGCTCGGCCTGCCGACAGAAAAGTCGGCCAGAATTGCGCTTCGAACCCAGCAAATCATCGCGCACGAATCAGGCGCCGCCAACACCATCGATCCGGTGGCCGGCAGTTATGCCATCGAAAAACTAACGTCCGATTTGGAGCGCGAAACCCGGGAAATGATTCAGACGATCGACGACATGGGCGGAATGCTGGCCGCCATCGAGAAGGGCTGGGTCCAGAAGCAGATTCATGACGCTGCATTTCGCTTCCAGAGGGAGGTGGAAAACGACGAGCGAATCGTCGTCGGTCTCAACAAATTCCGCCTCGACAAGGAAGAGCAACCTGACGTTCTGAAACTCGACGACGAGGCTGTGCGCGGTCAATTGGAACGCCTCGCCAAATTGAAGGCCGAGCGGGACAACGAGGCCGTTCAGGCCGCGTTGTCGGCGCTGCGGGCGGCGGCGCGGGGGACGGACAATTTGATGCCCCTGATCCTCGACGCGGTTCGTTGTTATTCGACGATCGGTGAAATTTGTGGCGTCCTGCGTGAGGAGTGGGGCGAGTATCAGGCGGGCGGGGAGTTGTAGGGGCGGGTGCCCTCCATCAAGGTGCCAGCACGATTCAGGTACACAGCAAGGTAATCGGCAGGCGGGCCAAAACCCACGACCCCGGGGCTCGACCATACACGGATCTAGCGCCCCCTGCTGTCACTGAGCGGGTCGCAGGACTCAAGCTTGAGTGCTTCCGCCGCGCTTAACAAGTCCCGGTCGTGGGTCGCAACCATCGCATCGGCGCCCTGCGCGTGGACGAGGATACAGGCATCCCGGGTGCCGATGCCTCGCTGCCGGCGCTCCGCCAGGATTGCAGTCGCCTCGCTGAGGACGGACTCATCCAGGGCGAGGCGCTTGCCCTCCTGTGCAAAGAAAGCTTCCAGAACCTCCTGGGCGTTGGCCGCCGTCCGCTGCAAGTAATGGACCACCTCCATCTGTACCACGGCCGGGATCAGCAGTTCCTCGTCCTGCAAACCGTCGAACCATTTGCGCACGGCGTCGTGTTCGGGGAAAGCGGGGTCGAGGTAGTAGATCCAGATGTTGGAGTCGGGCAGGATCACAGCCGTGGCTCCCAGATCTTCTTCAGGTCCAGCGGGTCCATAGGATCTGCGTCGGATCGCCGCTCCATCATGCCCGCGAGCCGGTCGAGGGCTTCCTTGCGCGTGAGTTGGTGCTTGATGCGCACGTCCCCGTCACCGGCCTCAACGATAACCCTGCTTCCGGGAGTGAGGTGAAACCGCTCGCGGAGCTCCTTGGGAATGAGGATGCGGCCGCGGTCGTCAACCGTCGTCTCCATGGCTTCCCATTTGGCTTCCCACTTCCTTAAGCGTTGTGGGAATGCGGATGGGATACTCGGAGCACAGGAGGGATGACTAGCATCAGCATGCCAACGGCGCGCCACAATTCCGATACGAATCAAACCCACCCCTACGGAATCCATAGCTTGAAGTACGCATTCCGTAGTCGGGCGCTTCGTGGCTTCCCTTCCGGGTCCCCTGCATCTGCGCGTATCGCGCTGCGGGAGCGGACCGAAGGTTGCCATGATTCGGATGAAGTTCGCCTGAGGATCCTCTGGCGGCTCGTCCGCGGAGTGATCTTCATGCACGACGCCGAGTCCCACCGCTACCCCGCCATGCCCCAGTCGCCCATTGGCCCGCCCCGCCCGCCCGCTGCGGCGGCGGCTCCCGCCGCGTCCGGGCGGTCTCTCGACGACGCTCCAGCAGCGCCACCCGATCGAGGCGCCGTTTCGAGCCTCTTCCTGTTGACAAGCTTGAGCGCCGTCGACGGCACGCTGGTCCTGCTGGCGGCCAGCGGCCACCTGGACACCCTCGGGGGCGCCGTCGCCGTTGGGCTGACCGTGATCGCCGGAGCGGGCGCGTGGCTTGCTGCCCGTCAGGCGTTCGCAGGTCGCAGGGGCAGCGCGCGTGACGCGGTGGTCCTCGTCGCCCTCGGCGCGACAACGCTCGTCGGCGCCGTCGGGGCCACCTGGCTCGGCGTGACATTGGGCCAGTCGCTCACGCTTCACGTGCTGCCCAAGGCCGCCGGCGTGATCCTGTTCCTGGTCGCCGCCGAGGTGGGTGGCCTGCGCGTTCCCCGCCCCCGCGGCGTGCCCCACGCAGTTCCCCTGCCCGTCGCAGCCGTTGGCCTTGCTGTTCTGCTGGAGGTGCTGGCGCAATGGATTCCCTGACCGGGGCCGCCGTGGCAGCCGCCGTCGCGTGGATCAGCATCCTCGTCGCCGTGCTCATCCCCAGCCGGCGACCCCTGCCCCGCGAACCCCTGCGCGCCGTGGCCGGCCTCACCCTGGCTCTCTTCGCGCTCCTGCTGCTCGGCGTGCCCGCCCCCGGTTCCC
This sequence comes from Thermoplasmatota archaeon, assembly GCA_041600695.1. Taxonomy (GTDB): domain Archaea; phylum Thermoplasmatota; class E2; order JACPAO01; family JAHFTW01; genus JBFJVP01. The sequence goes on from JBFIJP010000046.1 coordinate 3,832, forward strand.
TGCCCCTCGGCTTCTTGGCCGGCGGCCTCGCCGGGGTGTGGTTGTCAGCGACACTACCACGCGAAGATCAGCCCTGACGGAGCGACGGACGCGCACATCAACGGATTTCGCAACCAGAACATGTGTCGCCTCGCCCTCGTGCCCGTTCACGCCAAAGTCATCTTGCTCGGCGTGCTTGGGGGTGCTGACGTGCTGGGCTTTAGTGGCCCCGTTCTGGGGCCACGGGTCGTGTCCATCTTTGTGACCATCCTGTCCGTGTATCGCGAGCAATTTGCCCTGCGCTCAAGGGACATTGCATGATGTTGTCCCCATGCGGGAAAGACTCGACCGGTGCGGCAAAGAGATCGGACACGGCGCGCACCTCTTGTTGGATGGCCATGACGGAGCCCAGCGTCGGGGTCAGCATGGCGACCAAAGCGCGCCCATGGCATCTTCGCCGCAAGCCTCGACCGACCTCGTGGTCAGCGCCGTCGCCTACGATCGACATCGTGGATCACACGAATTGCGGCCCCATCGCGCGACCATCTTGGTCTGCACCTGGAACGAGCACATATTCTCCCGAGCTGGCGCTATCGTCCGGGCCCGGGGCCGCCGTTGGCACGGCCTCTGCCAGGGCTTTGATCTGCGGCGCGAGGTCTTTCTGCGGGATGACGACCTCCACAAGCATCGGCTTGGATCTGGACTCGCTCATCAATTTCATCAGTCCCGCCAGGTCCGCCAGCGTCTCCACCCGGTATCCGTCGGCGCCGAAGGCGCGCGCGAGCCCCCCGTAGTCCCATGTGGGGAACACGTCGTATGGCGCAAAAGCGCCATCCGGCGAGAACGACTCCAGATCCACGAACGCTTGCTCAATGGCGTAAGCGTCGTTGCGCATGACGAAAATGACGGCGTCCGAATTCTCGGCGGCAAGCGTCGCGACGGATTGTGCCATCATCCGGAAGCCGCCGTCTCCAGCGATCACGATGGGCCGCTTGCCGGACGCGCGCGCAACGCCAAGGGCGCAGCCAGTCTCGTGGCCAAGCGATCCCCACGCCGCTTCCGCGATGAATGCGTTGCGCGGGAGGCCATCGTAATTCGATGCAACATAGAGGGAACTACTCTCGCCCAAGATGAGCGCCGTCGATGCCATTTCCCCCGTCGTTCGAAGGTGCTGCCACAAGGCATCGAAGAAGGCGACGTACGACAGTGCTTTGCCATCATCCGCAGCCGCGACCCCGCGCTCGGGGGCGAGCCGGTCGGCCCTCGCACCGATGGGTCGGCCGTGCCCGTGCGCGCGCTTGAGCAGACCCTGCAGGAAGTCAGTGAGGAACACGTCGGGATAGCGGGTGTGGCCATGGTGCGTCCCATCGACATCGGATGCCGTCATGCAAGCGTACTTCGCTTCCACAAACGCGACGTAATCATCGGTGAAGATGGCGCCCAGCGATAGCACGCAATCGGATTCATTCATCAAGTCCGAAGTCTCAGGCAACGATGCTTGCGCGGCGAACGTTCCTGCATAGCCGCCGTGTGTCTCGTCGAGCACGGTCTTCCCGAGAAGCGTCGTCGTGAACGGCAGCCCCGTGACGTCCAAGAATTCAACGAGGATGTCTTGCAGCCCGAATCGCTGGATGTGGCTCCCGGCGAGAACGACGGGCAACTTGGCTGCAAGGAGTCGTTCCCAAGTTGCTGTGACGGCTTCTTCCAGCACGGCGGGGTCACTCTTTGCGCGCTCGACGCGCAGCGGCCCCGCCGGGCGGGGGCACATCATCGTCCACACGTTCTGGTACGCTTCAAGATAGATCGGCCGGGAGTGCGCAAGCATCATGCTGACGGCATGATCGATCTGTGCTGGCGCCTTCGCCGGGTCGCCAAGCACCTCGCACGCTACCGTGACTTGTTGATAAACTTGGGAATCGGCGGCAAAGTTTCCTGTGGAGTGGTGGAACAAGATGCCACGCTTTCGCGCGAGCTCGCGATCCTGGGTCGATGGGCTGCCGGTGATCACCGCGACGGCCGCCCGCTCGACGAACGAGCCGGCGACGGCGTTGAGCGCGCTAAAGGTGCCAACACCGAATTGTACGCATGCGGCGGCCGCGCCGCTGAGCCTCGCGTCACCATCCGCCGCGTACGCGCAGCCCAATTCGTTCACGTCGCCGATGCGTTCGATGCCGTCAAAGCGATCGAGGGCGTCAAGGAAGTGTGCTGCGTAATCGCCGGGCACGGAGTACATACGATGGACGCCGGCTTCCGCCAGCCGCGTCAGGATATAGTCAGCGACCGTGATCTGTTCGACTTCGGCCGCGGTCATTGCCACGCCTCCTCGTGCCTTTCTTCCCCCGCGTCCTTGACCGTGACTTGCGGCGAGCCGATGGGTTTGATGCCGAAGAACTTCTCGAGCATGGCTTCAGAAGTCGCCAGCGCGCCTTCCACCCACGCCTGATCATAGGAGTACGCAGAGCCAACGATGAAGATATCTTCGCCCGCCACGGGGTGGATCATGCGGTCAATGACTTCATTGACGCGGTAGCCGGCTTTCCATTCGTGCCAGCCGCCGCCGTAAGGGTCGTCGCTCCAGTCGTGATAGGCGGCCGCGTACGGTATGGGGATCTCTGGCAGCGCGTGCACTTCCGCGACCTGGCGGTTTGCAATCTCCACCATGTCCTGCGTGGCCTTGAACGGTGTGGCCGGCTGGGTGCTCGCAGGGCCGGGGCCGGCCGGTGGGCGGCCCACAAACGGAGCGCCCGCTTCGAGGCCCTTCCAAAACGGCACCGTGCTGATGTCATTGTACGACGCCATCAACAACGAGTTGGTGGACGATTTGTCCACGGCGCCTTCCTGCTCGCCCTCGGTGCCGAAATAGAACATCTGGCGCACCGGCAGATCCGTCACGGAGCGCCCCGCGACCAGACCCAACCCGCGCCACCACGGCTGGTCGTAAGCGAGGAACAGCTTGAACGCGTGCTGCTCAAGTACACTTTTCAAATCGGCCTTGAAAGACTCGTTCTCGAAGAACGGCCCGTTGATAAGTTCGAGCGAACGCCGCGGCATAGCGAGAATGATTCGCCGAGCACGCACTTCGACCACGTCTTCCGGCGCATCCCTGGTCTTCCCATCAACGGTGACCGTCGGCTGGAATAGGAGACTGTAACGAAAACCATCCGGTGCGTCCCTCAACGGCTGAATCTCCACCAGCCGCCTATTCATGTGGACACGCTGACCAGCCGGGACCGCGTCCCCCGGCGCTGCGTCAAAGTCCTTTACGAGCGTTTTTGGAATCTGATCATAGCCATCCCGCAACGTCAGGAACTCGGTCGTGTCCTTGTATTCCGTCGCCGGGAGCTGCGTCGCCGCATTTGCATTGGCAACATTCGCGTCATATCCACCGGCGTCCTTCATGAACTGATAACCTTCATTGCTGAGCGATCGATACATCAAGTCCCAAAAACCATGCTCGAACAGAGGCTTACCGAATGCCATCACCTCCATTTGCTCCGGCAAGGAAAGCGCATTCAGACCCGGACAAATCGTCTTCGCCACACGATCTTGCAACTCTTCTGGACCAAGCCCCCGCTCCGAAGCCGACAATGAGTATGGCACCAACGACGGATCCCCGAAATCCTTGACGCGAAAGTGTCGCCCCCGCAAATACAATAAATTCTCGCTTGCACCTACCGGCGCCGGCGCACCCATCGGAAACGCCTTCGTCTGTAAGCCAAGCGCCTTCACGACAGCCGCGACACGCACATGCTCTGACGGAATAAACCTCATCCCACCCAGCTCAGCATACACATTCGCCAGGCCCGGCAAAGCCACACTAAAAAGACGCCCTCCGATCCGATCCCCAAACTCGAAGAGACCAACCCGCTCGCCCGGCGATTCCGTCTGAATCCGCCAAGCACAAAAACCGCCGGAAGCGCCGCCACCCACAATGACCGTATCGAAATTCACAAAAGAAGTAACGTCAAGGGATTCAAAAGCGTGCCCCTTAGGTCGCTGTGCCAATCCAAACCCCGAGCACGATGCGTTGCTGATTGGATTGTACGGCAGCGCCTTCCTGGCCGCCATGGTGTGGTTCGTTGACGACGCTTACCCCGAGGTCAATTCGGCCTTGCTGAGCTTCCTTTGGGTCACGGCCGCGGTGGGTCTTGTCGCTCTGTCGGCGGCCTACTTGTCTGGGTTGGTGCTCCTGTTTCAGCGCCCTGCGTGGCGCCGACGACTGGAATGGCTGGCGCCAGTGGGTCGGATGGCGCTCACCAACTACCTCATGCAAAGCGTGGTGCTCGTCGCCTTGTTAAACGGTCAAGGCCTCGGCCTCTTGGGGCGTGTCGGGACCACCGGATGCGTGGCCTGGCCTCATTGGCCCTCGATGCGCTGCTAGGCGTCCGGTTGGGCTATGAGCCGAGCGAAAACGTGGCGTTCAAGGCAGCACTTGTTGACTTGGAACGGGCGGGCGCTGTCCTGGTGGAAATGGAGCCATCGGACGCAGAAGTGAGAGGCGTCCTGGCATTGCCTGTTTTCTTCAACGAATTCAAGTTCGGCATCAACCGCTACCTCACTGAGGAGGCCGGACCGAACGCTGCGGTGTCCGACCTGACGGAAATCATTCTGTACAACCAAGAGCACCCCAATGAAGTGCAATACGGGCAAGATTTTCTGATTGCCTCCGATGGCACGCCTGGAAACGGCCCGCTGGCTGACGTTTCAGCAATCCCGGTGATGGAAGCAGCGCGCGCCGCGGGGGACCGGTTGTTCGTGGACTACGAGCTTGATGCCATCATCGGCCCAAATACCATCTCATACACATTCGCGGCCGAGGCCGGCTACCCTGCCGTGGTCGTCCCCGCGGGGTATAGCGGCCAGACTCCACAGGGCTTGATGTTTCTGGGGCCCATGCGGAGCGACGCTGAGCTGCTGAGCTACGCATACGCGTACGAACAAGCGAGCCAACGTCGCTTACCACCCGAAGCAATCAACTCGGCCCCCAAGGAAACTGTTTGTGGTCGTGCCCAAGCGTCGCCCACCGGCCATTGAGCCTCGATGTGGGCACCGCAACATGCCCTTGGGTAGGCTGTGATTTGCTTGGAGCTCGAGGAAGTTAATGGGCTGTACGCAGCGTTTAGGCAAGCAAGGGGGCCGCGTGCGACCGCTTCATACAGGCCAGAACCTATTATTAATCCCGATAGCTCTATCTAAGCCACATACTTTCTATCAACTTGATTGATATGACGCTAGATCAAAGACACTCCCTTGTTCTGCCTTTCGCCATCACCGCGACAATCCTGTTTTCCTCCTTGTTTCTTGCCGGGACGATGGGTGCGGCGCTTACCGGTTCGAAGATCTTGGCCAGCGATGGCACCGCTGGCGACCGGTTTGGCGACGCAGTCTCCATCCACGGTGTCGACATGGCGGTCGGCGCATGGAGGGACGACGATTTCGGACGCCAAGCTGGAAGCGTTTACATGTTTCAGCGGGACGCGAACGACGCTTGGATTGAAACCCAGAAACTGGAGCCGCCACCGACCGGCTTGGGGGCAGCGCGTCTTGGGCAAGACGTTGCGCTCCATGGCAATTGGCTACTCGCCAGCCAAGATGGTGGCCCGGGGATGGTGCAAGCGTTCGAACGTGACGGTACAGGCACATGGCAGTTGCGCCAGACACTCACCGGTAGCAACCCCGTGGCGGGCATGGCATTTGGCTATTCCATCGCGATCGATGGTGACAGCGCCGTGATCGGGGCTAGAGCGGCCCTCCATTGCTCCACCTGCCCCGGTCGTGCCTACGTGTTCGACCGCGACGCCTCCGGCACCTGGAACGAAGTACAAATGGTCACGGCCAGCGACGGCCACATCGGCGACGCTTTCGGATCTGATGTCGATATCGCGGATGACCGCATGATCGTCGCCGCCGGTGACCACGAATACAACGGCATGACCACCGGCAGCGCATACGTCTTCGAAAAAGACGCAAACGGGGCATGGAATGAAGTGGCCAAATTGCTTTCGAGCGAGATAGACGGCGGCGATCGATTTGGCGCCTCCGTGGCGATCGAAGGCGACTGGGCTTTTGCCGGCGCCGACGGCGACGACGGCCCAGGCGGCTTCACCGGGGCCATGTACGTATTTCAGCGCGACCCGGCCGGGACATGGAATGAGGTGCAAAAAATTACGGAGCTTCCGTCGGACGCTAGCCCAAACATCAACTTTGGCGCTGCCTCGGCGGTCCATGACGGCATCTTGGCCGTTGGTGCCCCTAACGATGACCAGGGCGCCGGAATTGTTTACACGTATGCTCCGGACGCCGCTGGCACCTGGGCATCCATTGGCAGCCTCATCCTGTCCGGCCCTGAAAAAGACCGCCTTGGCACATCCGTGGCCATAGATTCCGACTACATGGTGGCAGGGGCCATCACTGACCGGACCAACGGCCTATTGGCCGGTGCGGTGTACGTGGCACCCTTGAATTCGCCGCCGGTTGCAGTCATCGCGCCGGCGCCTGTGGCTGAATGCTTCCAGGGCGCGGGCGATGTCTTGCTGGATGGAACCGGCAGCTACGACCCCGACGGCGACCCGATCACGTTTCTTTGGAGCGGCTCCGGCGTCACCTTTGACGATCCCGCGAGCCCCACCCCCACGGGAACATTCCCCTATGGCACTAGCGTCGTGACATTGACCGTCACGGACGTGCACGGAATGACCGATTCAGCCACTCAACCGGTAGAAGTAGCTGACACAATACCTCCAACAGTGGTCATCGGCCGTCCCGCCGCCGGTCAGTTTTATAATAATGATATGGAATCTGGGCCCGCCACCGGCGTCGGGTCCGCAATGGCCTTGGGTAAGCTGACGGTGCGAGCAGACGTCACCGATCAGTGTGGCGTTTTGCTGGTAGCCTTCGAAAGCACGACCGTACAGGCCGCCTCGGACCGATCCGCGCCCTACACGTTCGAGAGCAATCCACCACCGGGGCTGCTCCCGGAGACGAGCACGGTTACCGCCACGGCCACTGACTTCGGGCGCCACCATGCCGCCGTCAGCGTCACGTTCCAGCAAAAGGGCCAGTGATGATTCACCCACTGTGGTAGCTACCGGTCCCGGCCGGCGATGAATCTACTTTTCCTTTTCCCCAACGCCGACAATTGGTGAGCACTCCGACGGGGGCGTGGCCAGGTTGACTTTGCACTGTGGATTGTCCGAACCTCGTCTACGGTTGCTCCGCCTGCCCGCGGGTGCTTGTGACTCGGGGCTGGCGCTCGGCCACCCAGCTAAAGCTCGCGGCTGCAAAACGCGGGCTATTGCGCCGCCGCACGTGATCTCACGACGCTCCCCACGCGAGCCCTACCATCGGCCATTCAGTTCGCGGCGCATCGCCGTCAATCGCCGCGTGGCTGTGCGCCCAAGCCTTCAAGGAAAGCCCCGTAGGCGTTGCCGTCGTCGAAGACGAGCGGCTGACCGCGGCAGGCGCAGCGGCCACACACAAGGAAGTTGGTTTCGCCGCCGCCGGGCCAGATGCCATCCGAAACGGTCGGGGGCTTCATGTCGAGGTAGCCGCAGCGGGGACACGCCGGAATCGGCTCTTTGATCTGAGCCAGATCTTCCCTTGGAGGCAACTCCACGGGGCCAGGCGTTGGGCCCTCCGGCTCCGTGGCTTGACGCTCGCGGCGAATGAACGCCCAGCCGAGCCAGATCAAGGCGCCCTGCATGATGAGCGGAATGATTGGTGGCCGGCCGGGGGGAAGCAGCGTGACGGCGATGCCGATCATGCCCGCGGCCACGAACAGGACGCCGACCGCTTGTTTCGCTTTGAATCCCTCCATATGCAAGCCGAACGGCGCAAGCAGTATTTTTGCGTAGCGGGGTCCGCTCCCGGAAGCTGTCGGGTGGCCGAGAGGGGGGCACGCCGTGGTCGCAGGGGGGCAAGGACAAGCTGGTGCCCTTTGCGCCGCCGGGGCCACCCCGCCCGCTCCGGGCGCTCGCGTACGAGAGCCCGGGTCCCTCGATCGGAAGCCCTCAACGCCGACGCCCGCCCCGGGCGCTCGCATCCGCAAGCCCGCCGATTCCTGGGTTTCCCCGCATTCCCAGGAGGATTGCCGGTCGTGATGCCTCGCTCAACCTCAGCTACATCCAACTGGCCACGCAGCTAGAAGCGGCGCCGAGGGCGGGCGTGCTTCCCTGATACTTCATCGTCAGATTCAGCGTCACGTCTTGCTCCACGACCACGGCCACAGGAATGTCCTCGCGGCGGGTATCCATGCTTTGGACGGTGATCCACACCTTTGAAGATCGGGGGATTTCGCCGCCGGAGTAGTCAAGCGTCAGGGGTGAAGGCCCGTATGCCGCGTCGAGGCCGTGGTAGGGCTCGCTGAGTGCGACGAGCGATAGCTTGTCGGGGTTGGCACCAGAAGGAGTCCATGTCGCCGTGGCGGAGACGCCCAGCAGGCGCGAGTTCGCCAAGTCAATGGGGAGGCAGTTCTCGTTGTTGCGGCCCGTGTGGCTGCCGTCGGTGTAAGCGTTGAAGGCCAGGTGGACGGTTACCGTCTCCTCATGGACCAATTGGGGGCGCAAATCGATCTCAGGACGATCGGCGGCACGGGCTTCCGTCTCTTTGTCCGGGGTGGGGACGTTGACGCCGATGCCACGGCCTGCGTCCGGAATCGCCAAAACGGGCCCCGCCGCCGATTGAACGCGCAGGGCTCCATCTGCACCGAGGCCCTGACCGAACCCGGGCGCCCCGTCCTCGCGCGCAGCGAATGGGACGCCGAAGGCGGCCTCCATTGTACCCTCCGACGACCAAAGAGAGAACACGCTGCGCCGCACGCCCGGGGCGGTTGCGCCGGTGACCATGGTTGCGAGGCTGGTCGGGCCTTCTCCTTGGTGGCTGCTGCGCATAAACTGCCATTCTTCGCGCGCGCCGGTGAATGGCGCCACCCGTGAAACCTGCTCTGATTCCCCCTGCACCGTGGCTTCGACGTTCCAATGGTCTACGCCCGCGACGCGCACAATGCCGGCCATCGCATCGGCCCAACCGTTCCTGGATGCAAATGCCGCCTCGTGGGTCGATGCTTCCACGGCGCCCGGTGGGCCCCGCGTGGCCTCAATTCCAGGCGTTTGCCATCGGGAACTGTCTGGGACGGAGTCAAGTTCGAACATGATCTCCAAATCCCAGGCCCCGAATTCCCCGTGCGCCGGCAGTTTCTCGGGGGCAGCTCCCACGCGGGCCAGCAGCCCGGCGAGGTCGGCGGCAGGTGGCTCAACGAGATCCGGGCCCACGTAAAGAAATCCAGGATCGTGGTCAAGCACCCGCACGACCATGCCGAGCTCGCCCGGTGCTCCTTGGCCTGATAGCCAGAGGCCGAACCGCCCCTCGGAAACGTGGCCTGGTCCAAGGTGGAAATAGAAGGGTCGTTCCGATGGGCCCAATTCACCGGATGACCCGAAACCGTCGACGGCGGTCATGGTTGGTGACGTGACAACACTGATGGGCGTCGCCGCATCCGACAGGTCAAAAATGTAGAGTGCCCACGATGTGAGTCCTTCGGGTGGTAGGATGGCGCCTTCGAGGAACACGTAGTGGCCCTCTGGCCGGACCAGCGCCGGGCTCACAAAATCGGCCGGCAATTCCCACACAAACGCCGCCGACGCGCCTTCTGGTCGGACCGAGGTCATGATCTCCACGGCACGCGCAGACACGAGCGGTGGATTCATTGGAGCAGGCACGGGAGGCGCCTCGGCAGCCAGCGCGGGCGTCTCTGGGGCCGGCAACGCATGCGCGTCCTGCTCGGGGGCGGCGTCCGAACCCGCGAGGCACCCAGCCAGCATCAGCACCACGACAACCCATGTGGGTCTCCACATACACGACCCAAGCGGGCCTTTGCTTTTTATTCGGCCTGGTGACACGCCTTGAACGAAGAACACATGGCCTTGCGGCGGTTGCCGACACCAGACCCCCCGGCCCGGCGGCTGACGGCCGGCTGGCCTGACTCGGCAGCCCCGGGCCGCGCCCCTTGGCCAGGCGCCGATTGGCTGCTTTCGCGCGGCTCGACCACCGCACGGGAGAAGCTATTGGTAGCGGGGCCGTAAGGGAGCCATGACCGATGAGGTTCGCCGCGCGATACTTGAAAGCAAGAAGAAAATCCAGGCGGTGGCGAAAAAGCAAACCTACCCGGAGCGGCCCAGCCAAAGCGGTTTCCGGAATTCCCCCGGAGGCCGCCGGCTGGCCGCCATCCGAAAAAGGAACGAGGCCCGAAAATAGGTCGCCGTCTTCAGCGGTGACGTAGAGGGCGAATTTCGCCGCCGTCTGCCGCAACCGGGTGCCGCCGGGGTTTGCAGCCAAGCCGCGCGGTCGTCGGTCGCGATGGCCACCGCCTGCCGGGCGGCACGGATTCGGGCGGTTCCGGCAGTTGCCCCGCGCCTAGCAGCCGTACTTCAGTTCCGGAGCATCGTTGGGTCCCGGGCCAAGCTGCACCCAGCAGTTCTTGCCCCCGGCCAGGGCGCATGAAGCGCTGGCCCGCGGCCCCCAGGGCGCAAGAGGGTCGGCGCTGGCGGTACAGGCGCTTGAGTCGGCCTGGACGGGACTTGCAGAAGCGGGAGCAACGGACAACAGGATCGCCATCAGGGCGACAACGGCGACGAGGGCTCGTGTCATGGATGGCCTCTACCGCGCTGGCCTACATGATCGTGACTCGATGGAAATGGGCCTGTTCGGGCGTGGATGCACGCCGCCGCGGCCATGGGCGGGCCCATCAATCCATTCCGAACGCCGCCCCGGCTGCCCGGGAGAACGGCCACGGCTCGGCGAACAGGATGAGCCATCCGAGAACCAGGACGCCAGCGGCCAGCATGATCTGGAACCAGCGTGTGCGGGGCTCGCGCTCTCGTATGTACGAATAGCTGCTTACAGCAAATAGCGAGACGACCGCGACCCAGGCAGCACTTGCTTTCAGGATCGTGTCTACCAGAATGGTGGCGGTGTCGTCCGATACTCCCCTGGCCAGGAACGAAAGGACGACGACCCCTGCGAGTCCCGCCGCGCGCAAGAGTCCCATGAGGGATAGCGTGACGCCCCCCACGGGCAGCTTGGCCAGGGAGGCCACGGCCGTCGCGTGGGCCCCAAGGATTGCCAGGAGAACGCTCGGGTCGAGCCGCCAGGAATCGCCCAGTTCGGGTCGGTGGAGAAGCACAGCCAGTGTGTCCACCAGCACCAGGGATGTCATGATCAGAGCCGGCGCCGTAGCCCTTCGCGTCACCGTGAAGGGTCGGCTGCGCAGGTTCATTTCCATGGCCTGGGTCTCAGGCCGCGAACTGTCGATGCGCGCCGTCGAGTGGTGGACCTCGGAGATTCCCTTGCGGGTGAAGGCCACGGCGACGTTGCGGCGATCGGCCGAGTAGTCTGATGTTCCGGCGGGCATCGTGAGGTCAATGGATGCGAGGACGGGCGTGACTGGGCTGTCCACGGACAGGCGGAGGCGCCTGGTGTGGAAGGGGTAGGGGTCTGTGGTCATGGTGCGAAGCAGGCTGGCCGGGTGAAACGGTGAGCGCCGTTCGGGCGGGGGCGCGGATCCTTGCCCTTTTGGTCCCAGAACCAGACGGATGGCGCCTGCCGGGCCGTTGGGGGAGAGGGTGCCGTCGTCCAGCAGCTTGGCGCCCGCGACATGGTGGATTACCAGGGGCTCCCCCTCGAGGGCCGCCTTGATGCGGAGGGGCCGATCCAGCCATTGTTCCCCAATTTCGCCTTCCAATTCGAGGCGCGGCGAATCGAGGGACGTGAGGCGACCCTGGAGCCAGATGCTTTGCACCACGGTTCGCGATGGGGCCCCGGCGATAAGAAACGAACTTCGCACCAGATGCGCTTGCGGCTGCGCGGGCCCCCCGGCCGGTCCAGAGCCACCCCGATTGGCAGCGCCGTGGGCGGGGCTACTTCCCTTGCATCCAGGCGGTCTGGGCCGGGCCAGTGCCTGCCAGAACCCTCCAACCACCCGTTGCGGCCCCAACGACCCACAAAGCAATGATCAAGCAGGCAAAACAACGTCGCAGCCGTCGAAAAGCGGCACGAGGCCCTTTTTCGCCCGGATGGCCAGGACTTAACTAGGATGCGCCGTGGCCTAGTTATGGCGCAAGGCACCATCACCCGCTACGTTAGCGACAAAGGCTTCGGTTTCATCAAGACCGACGCGAGCGACAAGGACGTTTTCTTCCACCGCGATTCCTTCGAGGGCGACCCCCGCGAAGGCCAGACCGTAGAGTTCGACATCGAACGCTCGGACCGTGGGCCGCGTGCGGCCAACGTTCGCGTGGTCTGAATCGTTCTGACTTCATCGCCGCCCC
>JBFIJP010000047.1:0-16092 GCA_041600695.1 Thermoplasmatota archaeon
CCCCAACGCAGCCCGACAAGATCGGGAGGAGCAGCACGGCGGCGATGGCGCGGTCCATGAAGGCGCCAGCAGCGTCGCGTAATTTAGTTCATCGGCCCATTTGTCCATGGTTCAGCGGCCTACGGCGCGAAGGTCATCTGCAATGGAAGCACCGACGCCTGCGAGGCCCGAAGGGTTCACCGCGAGGCTTGGCCGCCATCCATCCGCCAGCAGCCACCGGCTATGCCCCTCCCAGCGGCGGGCAATGGCACCCCTGTGCCTCCAGCGCACCAGGGCCGCAACCTCTAAGAGGCGCCAGCCGGAACCCGATGGCATGGTTGGTCCATGGGCCCCACGCAGCCTCGTTGCCGTTCTTCTTCTTGCCACCGCACTGGCGGGATGCACGGACTTTGGCCCTGCATCTGACGGGGATTTGCGACCCATCTCTGCAAAGGAGGCGGAAGCCATTGCAGACACCGTGGCGCTCGCCTGGCAACCCGATGCGCGCCTGGCGATGCTGGGGGCCGTCGACGGCGGCCAATCCAACCCGCTGCTGGGAACCGGCGGCCAAACGGGTTTCCCCTTCGCTATGGGCGCACCGGGCAACCTTACGCTGGGCGACGACGCGGTTGATGGCCGCAGCATCCACTGGCGCGCCGTGTACCGAAGCAGCGCGGCGGCCCAGGGACTCAGCATCGCCGTGATTGGCAACGGTACGACATGGCAAGAGGCCACTCCGGATGCGGGACCGCCAAGCATCGTCGGGGAATGGACCATCGACAGCGTCGAGGCACTGCAACTGGCCCGGAGCCAGCCGGCCTTCGCGGCGGCCAGCCAGAACGGCGTTGCGATGGTACTGGTCGGAGACATGACGGCGGGCTTCAACCCGAGCATGCCATCGGCCGGCGACTCTGAGCCGCTCTGGTACCTGATGGTGGAAGGAGCCCAGCCCCCTGTCTTCGCGGCCGTCAAGGCGCGCTCGGGCGAAGTGATCGACCCGCTCGAGATGATGCACGACATGGCCGGTGATTACGCCGAACAGGAAGCAGGAGAGGCGGGGTACAACTACACGCACCCGGACGCCGAATCGGACCCCGGTGGGGCGCCCGTTACGTTCCGCTTCAACGGTTCTTATGACCCGGCCGAGCCATGGAATTCCGAGTCGTTGATTTTCGAGGTTGCCCAAGGGCGATCCACGATTGATGTGGTCTTTACCTGGCAGGCGCCGACCAGCGTGGAGTCCGCCGGCTACTCGCTTCGGGAGTCGCGGGGCACGGTGCCCGAACTCATCGACCACGCGGCCGACGAACACATGTCCGGTCAGAATCGCACGGTTGAGGTTCGCGACACCTACGCAGTCGATGCGCCGGGCACCTACCATGCGACGCTTGGCGAGGTGCGCCTCAGCGATTTCGAGGCGCGAATCGACTACCAGTTCGTCATTACCGTGAGTTGAACCTCAGCACGGGAGGAAGGGGACGGACGGGATGGGCACGGGCCAGCCGACGTTGCCCACGGCATCGACGGTTCGAAGCGAAGCGCCCACCAGGCCGCATCCGATATCCCACGTTTGGGTCGCCCCTGCGGCCCCTGCAGCGCGGACGCCGATGACGGCTCCATGTTCATCGATCAGCTCGACTCGGTCCGCCTGGCCCCTGGGGCCATCGCCACCGGCTGCGGTCCAGGAAAGGCGGCCGCCGGGGGCAATTTCCACGTTCACCGCCGCCGCAGGGGCAAGGGTGTCCAGGTCGTGGTTGCCCGTATTCCATTCGTCGTGGTGTTGGCTCCACCAGGCCCGCCGGGCATCCGCCGGGGCGAGCGTGTCCCAAACCCAGAGGTCGCCCTCGCGGGTGGTGATGGCCACTTCAAGCAGTCCGTCGTCGTCCACATCTCCCGTGGCCGGGGCGTCAATAATCCACTGGCCGGTGTGCTTTGGCCAGCCGGGCGGCTCCGTGCCCAGGGGGCCGAAGGCATGGAGTACTCCCATTCCGTTGCCAGACAGGATCTCCAGGGAGCCGTCACCGTCGATGTCCACGAGCGTGGGATTGGTAATGAATTGCAAATCCTCGACCCGCCGGGGGAAGGCCGGCAGGGCTGTGCCGGTTGCCAGGTCCCATGCCTGAATCGCGTCATCGCTGACGACCTGCTCTCCGGTCAGGAGAATGTCCAGCGCGCGGCCGAGTCCAACCGCGGGTGCCACCAGATCAAGGTCCCCGTCGCCGTCCAAGTCCCCCATGCTGGGGAGCCCCGCGGCGGCCATCACGGGCCAGTCGGCCACGTTGGAAAGTGCCCCGCGGCTGGTACTGCCAAGGGTCCGCGGGCGACCCTGCGCATCATGGCCATAAACGCTTGACCCGTCGGCCCGGAGCAGGTAGGCGGGCCCCGCCGTTGAAAAGATGGCAATTTCGGGCACGCCATCGCCGTCGACATCCCCCGCCGCTGCACTGGTGGGAATGCCCTCGCCGACGTACGGGAGAAGCTCGGCCACGAAAACGCCGATCGGGACCGGCCAGCCGGGGAGGTCCTGGACATGGCCTGCGGCGGCGTTCCAGTCGAGGGCAAACAGGCGGCCGTTGCCTGAACCGATCAGGTCGGCGCGGAAATTGAGCTGGCCAAAGGGCCAAAGGAAGATGTCGTCGGCGGCCCAGTTTGGGATCTCCCGGTAGTGGTCATTGGTTCCCACCACGATCTCCGGCAGACCGTCCCCGTCGAGGTCGGCGAGGGTGGGTGTCGCCACGATTTTGCCGCCGCGGTAGATTTCCGTCTGGCCGTCCGTTGGGCCCGTCACGCGTTCCATGGCGCCGATGGTTTCGGTGCCAACGGTCGCCCGGTCGATGACGTGGTGAGGGAAGCCCGGAACCGGCGACCCATCGTGGTGCCACGCGTACACATGCCTGTCGAGGCCCGACTGGATGATTTCCAGGTCGCCGTCGCCGTCCAGGTCGCCGAGGACCGGCTGCGACACGAATCCGGTCATGACCGGATTGAGCGGGTCGCGCAGGAGCCTCTGGGCCAGCAGCGGATTCGCATTGACAGGGAAGCCCTCAACACGGCTGCCATCGTGGTGCCAGGCGTACACCTTGCCAACCAGGGTGGCCGCGACGACTTCGGGGCGGCCGTCGCGATCCAGGTCGCCGACGGCAATGCCGCCGACCCCTATGGATTCAAAAGGCCGCAATACGGCGCCGGATGCAAACGCATGCGAGCCCCCGTGAACCGCCAATGGGTCCGTGGCCAGCGGGAAACCGGGCTGGCTGGAGCCGTCGCCGCGCAGGGCATGGATGAGTCCGTCGCTTGTGGGTACGAGCAATTCGACCACGTTATCGCCGTCCATGTCCACCATGGCGGTGCTGGACTCGCCACTGGCACCCATGTGGCGGCTGAGGACGTGGCGGGCCGGGTCGGTGCGGATGGAGAGCGGAATGCGATCCTCGCCAACCAGGCCGCGGGAGTCGGTGACGCGCACGCGCAACGTGGCGGCGTATGCGTCTTCAACGCGGCCCAGCTGTCGGTGGGCACAGGCGTCTGCTCCGCTGGCGGCGAGGTCCCAGGTTGCAAGCGGGCCCACGTATCGGCCTACGCCTGAGCCCGTCGCGATGACCACGAAGCTCGCTGCGCTGGGGTCGATTCCGCACGCGTAAGCCAACTCCCAGTCATATGCCCCGTCGCCTCGCAGGGATCCAACCAAGGCGTCCACGGCGACCGTCGCCTCGAAGGCGGGGTCCATTTGCTGCCACCAGCGCGGCGCCAGGAGTTCGGCCTCGGGGGGAATACGCCCCGCGTCGAGGGCCCAGAGGGCTGCGGCAGCATTGAGCCGACCGGCGCCCGTGTAGGGGTCGTAACCGGGCGACGTGGGGTAACGGGTGGTGGGCACCGGTTGGGGGACCACGGGGTTGCGCAGACTGAAGTCCACATCGTCCGCCGTGGACATGAGCACCTGCTCCACCTCGTTGGGAGACAAGACGTTGCGTGCCTGAGGATGCGCCGCCAGGGCCCCGGCCTCGTGCAGATCCATCGCGTGGCTGAGCAGCAGGCCGGCGATGCCGGAAGCCTGGGCGACTGCCTCGCTGCTGCATCCGCTTGACGAAACGCTGGCTGTGAGCGTCGCCATGAAGTTGGTGCAGCCGTTGAGGTAGAGCCAGCCGGATGCCTGGCCCGGGGAGACGTCCAGGGGTCGAATGGAATTGAAGTTCATCGCGTGCAGGAGGTTGGTTGGCATGTTGTGGTGGCCGGCTGCCTCGTCGGCGGCACTGGCCACGATGGGCACACCCCGACTCCAGGCGTACTTGTGGGCGGCCAGGGCAAACTGGTTGGCGTCGATGGAACCGAGGGCGCTCTGGATGACGGACGCGCCCGAGTCGACGGCAAAAAGCACGCCTCGAGCGTAGTTCTCAACGTGGGCAATGAAGCTCTGCCCCTGGCGCACGTGCAGGATGCGGCAGTTTGGGCACGACCCGGTGCCACCCGGGCCATTGTTGGCCTGCCCCGCGGCGTTCTCGCCTTGGCCGGTCCCGTGGCCGTAGCGCACCTCGTCCCAGGGGTCGTTGTCGTCGTCCAGTATGTTCCAACCGCTGATGTCGTCGGTGTAGCCGTTGCCGTCGTCGTCCGTCCCGTCGGAAAAAGTCCAGATGAGATCCTGCGCGTCCAGGAGGCCTTGGCCCTGGGGGCTTGGCCCGGCGGTGGGGAGGACCCGCGGGTCGTGGGCCCAGTCTGCCACCGACACGACGCCGTCCCGGTTGGCGTCATAGTCGGCATATCCAAAGGACTCTGGAGCAGCTTTCCACGCGTCGGTCGGTATGCCAGGGGGCGGCAGTTCGCCCAGGTTGAGGTACGCCTGCTCCAGGATGTCAGAAGAATCCCAGTTGACGCCGCTGTCGATGACGGCCAGCACCACGTCGGGGCGCCCCGTGGACAGGCGCCACGCCTGATCAATGCCCATACCTGATACGCCGTACAATTCGGCGGGGTCCTGGTCCAGGGCGGGATTGCTGGTCCGGCAGCTCGCATGCTTCCACGCGGCGCAGCCAGCAAAATCGTGGGGATAACGGCCGTAGCCCTCGATTGGGGCACCGCCAAGGTGCAGGTAGCCTGCCCATTGGTGGGGGTCGCAGTCGGGCGCCGGGGCGGGAAACAGCACCGATGTGCCCGTGGCATCTGCGCAGGCCGGCGGTGGCGGCGGGGCAAAGCCGGGTGGAAGTAGCGGGAAGGGCATCTGGGCGCGGGTCACGTCCTCGCTTCCGGGCCCCACGGCCAGCCCCAATCCGGCAACCAACAGGACTGCAACCAGCCCCACTGCAAGACGACCCGACATCAACGCACCAACGGGTCATCACAAATCTGTCCCATAGCCATGTCGGCGCCGTGCGGTGGGCTGACGGGGGCCAGGCGCGCGATCCGGACGCGGGGGTGCTTCGGCGCTCGCGACGTGCGGCAGCCCCTGCGCCCGGCCGGCAGCCGGCCCGCTCAGGCGTTCAGGGGTTCGGCGGCCAGGTGGTGCGTGCGAGCCCACGCTTGAAGATCGTCGAAAACAGGCCACAGGTCGCGTCCCTTCGGCGTTGCTTCGTAGTCGACCCGCGGGGGGATTTCGTTGTACGCCGTACGCGTCACCAGCCCCGTGGCCACCAGCACCTTGAGTCGCTCGCTGAGCGTGTTGGGGCTGATTCCCAGTTGCTGCTGTAGATCCACAAAGCGCAGGGGTCCCTGGGAGGGCTGGATGAGCGCGTGGAGGGTGTCGAGCATGTGCGCCTTGGAAAGCAGGCGGAAGAGGTCAGCCACCTCGCATCCGTGGGCGGCGCCACCCAGGCTCTCGGCGCCGGGTGCGTCGTTCATGATGGCCCGACCCGAGGAGGCTGCTTAGGGGTTCGTCAGTGGGCCGTCAGGATGCCACTCGTGCGAAACTGGGCGGCACCCGGTACGAGTAGGACGAGACCAGATCCGCCAACTCCTCCACCAGGCCGAAGGCGGCGTCCACATTGTTCTGCATGACGTGTTCCACGGTGAACCCAAGGCTGTGGTAGTCATGCTCCTCGGCATGGGCCAGCAGTTCGCGGGCAATGGTGAGGTTGATTTCGTGGCTGAGCGCCTCACGTGCGTCGTCGTTGGGCGCGGTGCGTAGGCGGCTGGCGACGCCCAGGGGCACGTGGACGCCAAGCCATGCGAGGAAGTCGAGGTCGCGAACCTGGCGCACGGGGGCCAGGCTCCAGAAGATGGGGGGCGTGTCCAGGTCCCGGGTTCGGCACGCGGTTGTCAGGTCCTGCTGGAGCTGAAGGGCGTGTTCGCTCTCCAGCAGGATTTGGCTCATGGCGAACGACGCGCCAGCGATCTCCTTCGCCATCAGTCGCTCCGGCTCATCGGGCGTCCGGCCCCGCCGGGTAGGGATCGTGATCACGCCCGCGCGGCCCCCGGCTGCGTGGATGTCGGCTGCCACCCCGCGCAGGGCGTCGCCCACGCCGCAGCCAGGATAGGTTTCGGTGCGGGATTCGCCGCCGACGAAGACGAAGTCGCGGATGCCGAAGTCGTCGCGGGTCTCGCGCACCCATCGGGCGAGTTCGGGCACCGTGTGGTACACCGTGATGCGGTTGACGATGGCCGGGATGTTGTGTTCCTTCTGTAGCCGCGCGGCAAACACGCGGGGTTCGATGGTTTCGTAGTGGCCGCCGATGACCTCGGGGACGTTGACGCCAGCCAGTGGAAGGTCCCGCAGCGGACGGAGCGCTGCTACCCGGGCTCGGATTTTGGCTGGACCGGCCTTGGTTGATGGGGGAAGCGCTTCGAAAAGGATGGGCGGGTGGCCGTTGGTGCGCATCGACAATGAATCAGGTGTGAGCCCGATTGAACTTCCTTGTTGCTCCGATCATTCCGAAAAGAATACTTGGGGGGTCGGAGTCCACAGCCTGTGCTGCCCCTGGACGAACTGGTGCGCCACCTCAGGCAACAGCGAATCCTGCTCGGCCTGACCCAGGCGCAATTGGCCCGCGAGGCCCAAACAAGCCAGTCCCTCGTGGCCAAACTGGAGAATGGCCGCCTGAACCCCAGCTACGAAACCGTCCGCAAACTCTCGGAAACCCTAGACCGGCTAAGCCGTCGAGAGGAGCCAACGGCCACCCAACTGGCACAATTTGCCCCCGTGTGCGCCGCCGCCGACGAGCCGCTAGGGGATGCCCTAGCGCGCATGAAGGAACACGGTTACTCCCAACTGCCCGTCGTCGACGAAACAGGCGTGCCCGTGGGAAGCCTGTCGGAACGCGATGTACTCGAACAGATTGAGGCGGGCCAACGGCTAACCGATGTACGCCAGCGCCCCGTCAGCGACATCATGAAAGGAGCCTTCCCGACGGTGGCCGCCGATACACCCCGCCGGACCCTAGTGGAACTGCTGCGCGGCCACGACGCCGTCCTAGTTGTGCGAGGGGGCAAACTGGCAGGCGTGGTGACGCGCAGTGATCTGTGGTGAGCGCCCGGAAGCGATGTCGGCGCACCGGTTAGGCTGACGCGGGCGCTTGCACACCCACCATTCCCTGAATGCGAACTTCCTGACCAACCCACGCGCCCGCTTCGATGGGCCACTGCCCCATGGGCACAAATTGCGGCCACAGCGCCAGACCCCGCGTGGTGTTCAGCTCGGGAACCGACAATGCCAGCGGAGAAGTCCCGGACGCCTCGGCGACCAACCGCCACTGATCACCCGCACCCTTCAACAGGCTCAGCATCAGGGTTTCCGCCTGCGGCGTGCCCGCATCCCACGTCATGTTGAATGCCGCGCCAAGGATGCGATCCGGATTTGCGATTTCCAGCCACGCGCCGGAGCCTGCGAAGGGGTTGACGCCGACGCCGACGCCCGCCACGCTGACATGGAGCGATGGCCTGATTTCGACGGTCCAGTCGACCGGGACGGTGTGGCGGTCAACCCCACCCTCGTCCGGCACCGAATCGGCGCCTTGGTTGAGGCATCCCGCAAGCAGCACGGCCGCTGCCACTGCCCAGAGCATATGAATTCTCATGGGCGCCAAAAAGGGGGTTGTCCTGTAATCAGTTTTCCCCCCGCAGGTACGACAAATGCGACGAGAGCTGACCAATTCTTTCGCAAGCATTGGACACACGGATTCGGGCCACGGGGTCAGCGAAATGAAGACCTCAGGCCCGGTCCACATCACCCGGCACCGGTTTTCGCCCCAGGGCATGGAAGATGGGCAGGAAACTGAGTTGAACGCCGGCCTCCAGCGCGTCCACGTATTCGCCCTCCCATGCGTCAATCGAGGCCCGGTCAAAGCCGGAATCGGCCAGCAGGCGGCGGTAGTAGTTGCGATTGCGCCGGTAGAGTTCCAGATCCTCGTCCGTCGAGGGCAATTGCAGATTGGACAATCCGACCTCGGCACGCAGGCCTGCCCGGACGAAGTGGCTGCGCAGCTTGCGGCCCGCATGGGGATCGCCGCCGCGCTGACGGATGCCCTCGCCCTGGAAAACAAGGTCCACGACCGGGTTCTCGGGGAAGTGCACCTTGCCACCGTAGTCCGGTTCCATGCTGGCCAGGACGACGCCACCTGGGCGCACGACGCGAGCCATCTCGGCGACCACCCGTTCCGGCTCGGGGCTCCAGAGGAGGACGAGGTTGCACACCACGGCGTCGAAGCTGGCATCGGGGAACGGGAGGGCACGACCGTCGGCCCGCAGGACCGCCCCATCCCCCAGCCTGGCCGCAGTACGCACGACCATCGTCGCGTCGGCATCCACGGCCACGACGCGGCCCTTCGTCGCTTCCGCGAGCTCGGCGGTCACACTGCCCGACCCACAGCCCACGTCAAGGACGCTGGCGGCCGATGCGATGCCTGCCCTGGCGTACAGCGGGCGGCGCAGGTGGGCCGTCCGGGCCGCCTGACGATCCAGGCGGGCCTGGAAGGCGGGTATTTCGTGCACCAGGCGGCCGTGCATGAACCGGGTTCAGGCCGCCACTCATTATTCCCTTTGCGATTGGAGGGTGGCGCATCAAGTCCGATGGGAATCAGAACGGCATGCCAAGACCTACCCCAGACCGCCCACAACCACGCCGCCAGCCACGAGGGGATAGGCATCTACAACCGGCCCCCCCGCCAACACATCGGCGGCAAAGTCCCCAGCATGGCCCAGGCCCAGTGCCACATACGGCGAATCGCCAAGCCCGTCCCCATCGTGATCGACACCAGTGAAGTCCGACCAGAAATTCCCGGCAACCAGCGTCCCGCCAATCACATTGGTGCCCGGCCGGGGTTCCACGTGCCACATATTGCGTTCACGCACCTCCGGCCAATTGATGCACGCCGGGGGAACACTGTTCCAGCACGCGTTAAAGTCGCGGGCATTGCGTGCATTGGCCAGGAAGTTGTCGTAGATCACGTTGCTCAAGGATCCATCGGCTTGGATGCCGTAACCGCCGCTTCCCGTGATCGTATTTCCAAAGATTTGGTTCTCCCACGACTTGTACACGACAACCCCGTCCGCCGCCGAGTCCTGAATGGTGTTTCCAACAACCATCGTCCGGGCCGAGTGATCCAGTTGGACACCGTTCTTGTTTCCCATCAGCACATTGTCGACGACATTCCAAACGCCTGCGTAAGAGACGAAGACGCCGTCGTCGGCGCCCTGAACGTGGTTTCCACGCACGTCCCCCCAGCCGTACCAAAGGTAAATGCCAGCGCCCTCGGCCCCATCCACGCGGTTGTCCTCCACGAGCGCGCCATGACCGATCACGAAGAGGCCATGGCCGCTGCTGTTTTGGACTAGGTTTTCCCGCACGACAGGGGTTTGCCCCTGAACGCTGATGCCCAAGGCGTCCACCACGGTGTTGCCTACGACCTGCGCCGATGGGGCTTGGAAGAAAGAATTACCAACACTCAACCCCCCTACCACCTCAATCCTGTTCCCTTGCACCACCAAGTCCTGACCATCCACCGAAAGTCCGCCCGGCACGTTGCGGATGATGTTGTTTGCAACCACGCCCGCGTCGGCTGCTTGGATGTGGACCGTGGTGAAAAAACCCGGCGTGCCCCCGCGATCATGGCCGTCGATCACGTTCCCCTCGAAGCGCATCCCAGCTCCGGCAACGCGCACCGGCGGCTCGCCCAGCGGACCTTCGAACGTATTGTCCGCGACCACGGCCCCAGCAGCCTCCAGCAGCAACCCCACGCCGGGTCCACGGACGTGGTTACCCTGAACGGTCCAGTCACCGGGCCAGATTCCAATTCCGGCATTGCGAAACTGCATCGAAAAGCCCCTTGCCTCCGAGATCGTGTTGTGCGAGAACTGGCCCGAACTGCTGCGCGCGATGAAACCGTACCCCATCCAGTGCTGCGAGGCGATGATGACATTGCCTTCGATCACCAGATCCCTACTTTCGTCCACGGAGATCGCAGCCGCGGCGTTTCCGCTGGAGGCATCCAAGACGTTGCCACGGATCACGGAATTGTCACTGCCCATGGTCTGCCGGCCGACCCCAAGCGTACCCAAAGACAGCAGGCCACCGCTAGCCGAACTGGTTATCGAGTTCCCTTCTATGACGGCACCCCTCGTACCCCAGAGGTAGAAGCCCCGTGCCGCTTGGCTGGCGTGGACCACGTTATCGCGAACGACAAGCGCCGTGGTCCGGCTAGCCTCCAGGGCGGCATACCTGAAACCGGAGAACTGGTTTCCCAGGACCTGTACATCCGTGCCGCCTTCCACGAGGATGCCGCAAGCCAAACCGGGAACGTGATTCCCCTCGACGCGGACATGGGCGACGTTGTACAACCGCAGCACGGCGTGCCCGCATGTTCCTGCGGCGTAGCCGACGGCCCCAAACGTGTTGTTTGCAATGACGAGGTGCAGCGTCGTGTCGTAGATGGTGACGAAATCCAAAACCCGGTGCGCAAGGATGAACGGATCCGTGGCCGTGCCGGACCCGGGCCAAGCCTGGGTAGTTGCGACACTCCGTAGTTCGCCATCTCCATCCACGTCTACGATCGCCGATGCCTGGGCCGGCACGGGATGGCCCGCGGCCAACAAGATCACGATCGCCGCCAGGTGAAACCTAGACAACCACCTCACCCCCTGCATTCAGACTGCCCCGGACCAGCGGGTATTCGTCGAACGCCGGTGCGGGCACCCACTCCCGATACCGGAGGGCCCGATCGTACGGCCCGCCGGGTGCTCCGGCGCCGTTGTAGGTTTCGACTGCGTACCCGTAGGTTGCGCCATAGCTGCCCGTGCTGGCGTCTGCGGCCACCGCCGCTCCCGCATCGGCTGGATCACCGGCGGCATCGCCGGCGAGGCGGGCGGCATCAAGGATCTCCTGCCGCAGATCGGCGGGAACGTAACGCGTGTCACCAAAGCCATCGCCATCAGAATCGACGCCCACGTAATCGGCCCAGTAATTGCCGCCGATCGTAGGTCCCCCTACGATATTGATACCGGGCCGCGGATCCACCCACCAGGAAGGCTGTGTTCCCGAAACCCGGACGTTTCGCCCGTTCTCGAACGCATTGTCGAAGATGACGACGTTTTCGACATCGTCGGTTTCCACGCCAACTTCGCCGCTGCCCAAAATCCGATTTCCTGAGACGCGCGCACCATAGGTTTCATGAAACGCAAGCCCCCGGTTGGCAACGCCATCGATCAGATTTCCCTCGACAACGATCTCGCCGCCAGCGGAAAGTACGATTCCGTCCACACCTCCCTTGATCACATTGTCGAGAATTGCACCTCGATCCGAGAGATGATCGAATTGTATCCCTGCCCTCGCCGCACCTTCGATCCAATTACCGGACACCATTTCGAAATAGTCACCGCTCACCGCATGGCCAGGCGCATCAAGAATCACATTGTTGAGGATCGCTGCGCCGGAGCGATAGGCAACAATTGCGCCAAATTGCAGGAAATTGTTGCTGGCCACGAGCCCCGGGGACCAATCGACGTTGATCCCTGCCTCAGAAAAATGGTTGTCTTCCACGACCGTTCGCGGCGAATCCCGAACTACCACGGCGTGGCGTTGAATGGCATTTCCGATCACGTCCACATTTTCGGCGTCCACGATGGTGATTCCTGCGTCATGCAATTCGTTCCCGACAACGAGGAGGCCGGGAGACCCATCGGCACGGATTCCGGTCTGAAGAGTTTGGGGATTGCCGGGAATGCCTTCGATCACGTTGTTCCTCACCACGAGGCCAGCCCCCTGCAAGCGCATCCCGAATTGCTGGTAGCCTCCGGCAAAGTTTCCTTCAACCAAGGTCGAACGACCGTTGCCAAGGAAATAGGCCTCGACTGAATCCTGCACCTCGTTTCCGGAAATCACGCCTGCCGCGGTGGCAATCCCAAATTGGGCGCCGCGTACGATGTTGTTGCGCACCACGCCGTCCGGGCCAACGCCTGCGATGCCCCGAAACATGTTGTCTGTGCCGTCGATGTCATTGCCCTCGACGATGGTCTTGTGGCCCGTGGTGACCACGATCCCATTGCCAATCCCCTCGGTCGATGGGCGAACCTGGTTGTTGGCGATCCTGCTCAGGTCTTCGGTGGCGCCCGCCTGGACTTCGAGGGCAACGGCCGCGACGCGACCTGCCTGCACGGTGTTCCCGAGAATCTGGACGTCCCGGCTGCCCACCAAATGGATGCCGTACCAGGCGTTGGCCGGCTCGACGGTGTTGTCGAGAATTGTAGCTCCCCCGCCGCCCTGGAAAGCGATGCCGGCGGCGGAGTATTCGCGCACGCGGTTGCCTCGAATCTGCGCTCCTGTTCCTCCCTCGATCCTGATGCCACACGCGAATCCGGACACGTCATTGTTGGCAACCACGACGTTGGTGGATCCGACGATGCGAATTCCATTGCCACTGCATTGGGTCGCGCTGGCTCCCGGCCCCAGGAGCTGATTGTCCGAAATGACAAGGTGGTCCGTGATGCTGGCGATGTAGATGCCGCTGAGGCCAGCCGTGATCTGCTTGCCTGCGAGTTGGTACGGGTCTGCTTGGGAGCCGGAGCCGAGCCAGCCCTCCATGGCGGCCACCCGGGCAAGCTGGGTGTTTCCCGTGATTGAGTAGGGCCCGTGGGGCTCGTAGCCGTCCGCGCCTGCTCCGGGCGTTGGCAAGACCGCCGCAAACAGCGCCACGAGCGCAAAGCAAGCGATACGGTCCTTGGGCGACAAACCATCTCGGACCATCACAGCACCCCGGGCGCCGAGGCCAACTGGCCGATCAGCGGGTGCCGATCAATGAGGGGCTGGCGGGTGATGCCGTCCATGGGATCAGCCAGGCCGATTGGCGGGGCCGTATTGGCATACGGCAGTTCGCCCAAGCCGTCTGCGTTGAGATCGGAGCCTGCGTAGTCGGACCAGAAGTTGCCGCCGAGCATGGAGCCGCCGAGGATGTTGGCTCCTGGGCGCGGCTCGATGAACCATTGGTTGACGGGAAGGTCTTCGTCGCTCGGCCCGGCAGGTAAGTAGAGGCAAGGTGCCGGGTCAAGGCACTGTGCCAGCCGGTATTCGCGGGCGTTTCGGTCGTTTGCGAACACGTTGTCGTAGATCACGTTGGACCAGGCCCCGACCACCTGGATTCCGAACCCTCCGCTGCCCGTGAGCGTATTGTGGGCGATCGTGCCTTCGCGTACGCCGGAGCCAATTTCGAGGCCGATGCCCCGGCTGCCCGTCACCAGGTTCCCGGTCAGGCTCGGCGCCCAGGAGTCCGTAAGGGCAATGCCCGAGCCGTTGTCTTTCAGGACGTTGCCTGCGATGGTACCAGAGTGGGCCCGGTCGGCCAGCAAGCCGGCGCCGCCGCTGCGCTCGACCCGGTTGTCCCGTACCACCCACGCCCAGTCGATCTCCATGCCATGACCTGCGGCGTCCTCGACCACGTTGCCTGCGACGGTGGATTGGCTGGCGTCCCAAGAGGAGATGCCCGGCCCACCCGTGCGGCGGATCGTGTTCGAGTCGATCGTCGGGCGATTGGACGACCGTACCTCGATGCCCTCCTCGCCCACATCGGTTACGGCGTTGTCCACCACCTGGGCCTCGGGGGAGTAGCCAACCGAGATGCCCCATTGATCGTGATCGGCCACGTCATTGCCGGCCACGATGGCCCCAGGACTCTGCCAGACGGACAGCCCCGCCTGAGCGCCGTGCACCTGATTGCCGCCAACGATCACCCCCGGCGCCGTGGAGACAACAAGTGCTGCGCCCGCGGCTCGGCCTGCATCACGGCCGTCGATGGCGTTGTCGCTCA
This sequence comes from Thermoplasmatota archaeon, assembly GCA_041600695.1. Classification (GTDB taxonomy): domain Archaea; phylum Thermoplasmatota; class E2; order JACPAO01; family JAHFTW01; genus JBFJVP01. The sequence continues at coordinate 14,196 of JBFIJP010000047.1, forward strand.
CCGATGCGGCACTGCCGGTCACGGACAGGCCCGTTTCACTGAACCGGGTGACCGTGTTGCCTTCGATAACCGCCCCACCCGCACCGGATAGGTCAAGGCCGCGAGTGGCGCCTCGCACGACGTTGCCCAGTACATCCGTGTCGGCTGCGTACACGCTGCCGCTCCGGGTGGTTACGCCGAGGAAGCCTCCGTCAACCGTATTGCCCCGGATGGTGCCGCCGGGCTGGTAGAGGACATCAATGCCGGTGCCCCAAGGGTGCAGGCTGGCGATTGTGTTGCCCTCGATGAGGACACGGGCGCTGTGGGTCACGTCGAGGCCAGTGCCCGCCGTCCCGCCTCCGTCCAGGGTGTTGGACCGCACCACGGCGCCGTCGCTGCCCTGGTCAAGCCAAGACAACTGCACCACGTTGTAGGTGGCAGCCACCCGGATGGTGTTACCCTCGACGACGGCGCCGGGCGATCCGAGGATGCGCACGCAGTCCTTGGCGTTAGCCGACTCCATGAGGTTGCCGGCCACGCGCACGCCGGAGACCTTGGCCAGTTCCACGGCGGCGTCCCGGAAGCCCCTCAGCGTATTGTCCAGCACCTGAATGTTGGCACCGCTGGGCGGGTAGTACGGGTAGTTGTCCACGGCGCACATGAACCCGATTACCTCGTTGTTCTCGAAGCGAACGTTCTGGGCCCCGCGCAGGGTCAGCGCGTTGTGGCCACACGAACTGCCGCCGGGCAGGCTGGTGTAGGTTGGCCCAACCAGGCGACTGTTGCGAATGACCAGATGCTGCGTGGTCCCCTCAAGCCAAATCGCGTGCCGCGAGGACCCATCGATCTCGACGCCCTCAAGGATGTAAGGGTCGACCGGCGTGCCGCTGCCCGGCCAGCCCTCCGAAGCTGCAAGATCTGGAAGGGCTCCGGCCCCGCTGGCCCGAATCGGGGCGTGGGGCGGCAGGGGAGCAGGTTCCGCGGCGCCGGGGGGCGTTGGGAGGGCGGCAATCAGGAGCAAGGCCAGGGCTACCGAGCCGGCGGTGCGCATGGGGCGTTACCTGGCGCCAGGGGCTTGACCCTTTGCAGGCAACAGCCGTCGCGAACTACCGCATCATGCAGCCAGGCATATAGACGCGGACCAGTCTAGGTCCGCCCACGGGCTCGACCCGGGTGGAGCGGATGCGGGTGAGGTCCGCTGGGGCGGGACTCCGGATGCTGCTGGTGGGGGCCAGGGCGCTTCTTGGCGTGGTGTTTGCGCTCCGATCTCCAAAGGGTAGCCATGGAAGTCCATGGCAAACCGCAGGCGATGAAGACCACGGCAGGGCCAAATCGGGCCGCGCCAGCGCGCCCCGGAAGTCTTGGGCCCCGCGTCCGCCCGGCAGCCGCTTTCGCCCCGCACGGCGGTCAGCAGGCAGCACTGGTTGCAGCCGGGCCTGCCGCTGGCCTCTAAGGCCAAAAAGGTCATGGGCTAGGTCCGAGCCGCGCAGCGGATCCCAGCCAGCGAGGAACGAGCGCTCCTGTCGTGTGCACGACGGCGAACGCAGTGAGGAGGAGTGCACGCGATAGGATGGGTGGGAGCCGCGCAGCGGATCCCAGCCAGCGAGGAACGAGCGCTCCTGTCGTGTGCACGACAACGAACGCAGTGAGGAGGAATGCACGCGATAGGATGGACGGGAGCCGCGCAGCGGATCCCAGCCAGCGAGGAACGAGCGCTCCTGTCGTGTGCACGACGACGAACGCAGTGAGGAGGAGTGCACGCGACAGGATTCGAACCCAAGGCCGCGCAAGCACGGCCTCGGCGATCCCTTCGGGCGAACCCGCCGCGCGCCCTTCGGCTCGCTTCGCTCGCCTTCAGCGCACGCGATAGGATGGGTGGGAGCCGCGCAGCGGATCCCAGCCAGCGAGGAACGAGCGC
>JBFIJP010000048.1:0-15864 GCA_041600695.1 Thermoplasmatota archaeon
CGCAGTCACGACGCACGCGCTGAACTCGCCAACGTCGATCCCTACTGCATCGCCGCCCGTGTAATCATCTGATTGGCCGACATGGTGGCGGCCGGGCAGGATGTCTGGATCGGCCGTGGCCTTGCTACCCATCATGTCGCTGGGTGCTGTTGGGCGCCGCCGGCTGCCCCGTCTTTGCCCCTCGGCGGGCAGAGGTCCGGCGGCAACAGGAGCCCAAGAATCGTTATGGCAAGGCCACGGATGGCCACCCCGTGAAGCGAGCCTTCGCCCTGGTCTGCCTCCTGGTAGCAACCGGGCTGGCAGGATGTACGAGTCCGGAAGAGGCACATGTGAGCATCCACATGATCGCCAAGCCCGCCGCTGGCTGGCGGGAAGCCCATGTGGTCCTCGCCGGAGTCGGCTTTCTCAAGACAGGCGCCAACGGTACGGTCGGCTACGGCGGCGACGCGGCGTGGGTTCGCCTGCCCCTGGCAGAACTTGACGTAGATACCGCGGCCACGCGCCGCAGCGACATCCTGCTGGGGCAGTTGAAGGTCCCGCCGGGCGACTACTCCGCGTTCAATCTGGAAGTTGGGTCAGCCTACGGAGTAGACATGGAAGGAGTCCGGCACAACGCCACCGTCGTGGGCCCGCCGCTGGAGACCCCCCTGGCGCTCAGTGTGGTGTCCGGGCAGGCCATCCGGCTGGATGTGCGCCTGGACGCGTCGCACTGGGAACAGCGCGGTGAACGGGGTTGGCTGGTTCGCCCCGCCATCACGCAGGCCATGCAGGCGCCCGAGACCGGTTCTGGGTCGTCCGGGCCCGCCCCGCGCTAACCGTCAGGGCCACGCAAGCCGCCCGCGAACCGGGAGCGGCCAGCATCGCCGCCTTCAGCGCCCCCACTGGGCCTCGGCCACCGCGGCCAAAGTCCCTCCGGGGGCGCCCGTCCCGCTGCCCGGTGCCCCCACCGCTCAAATAGGACCTCCGAGTCACCGCCGACAGAGGACGCTTTGGCCACGATCGCGGAGCAGATCAAGGAGCTTGAGGCGGAGATCCTCAAGACGCAGAAGAACAAGGCTACGGAGTTCCACATCGGGAAACTCAAGGCCAAGATCGCCGCCCTGAAGCGTGAGCAGGAAAAACAGGCAGCGCAGGGCGGCGGCGGGGGCGTCAGCTACGCCGTCAAGAAGAGCGGCAACGCCACCGTTGGCCTCATTGGCCTGCCCAGTGTGGGCAAGTCCACCATCCTCAGCGTGCTGACCGGCAAGGAGTCCGAGCAGGCAGCGTACGCGTTCACCACGCTGACGGTTATCCCCGGCATGCTCCACCACCGCTTCGCCGACATCCAGGTCCTGGACATGCCTGGCATCATCGCGGGCGCCAGCCTGAACAAGGGCCGCGGCAAGGAAGTCATCGCCGCAGCGCGCAACTCGGACCTGATCCTGTTGACGCTGGACGCCAAGCAGGCGAAGAAGCACCTGCCCGTCATCATCCGCGAACTGGAGCAGTCTGCCATCCGCATCAACCGCCGCCCGAAGGACATCAACCTGTACTACCGGGACCGCGGCGGCATCAACATCCACACGGTCGCCAAGCAGAGCCACCTGACGGACGCCGAAATCGAGTCCATCATCCGCGAATTCCGCATCAACAACGCCGACGTGGTCATCCGCGACGACGTCACCGCCGACGACCTTGTCGACCACCTCGCAGGAAACCGCGTCTACATTCCCGCCGTCACCGTCGTCAACAAGGTGGATCTCGTCGGCGAGGACGCCTACAACGATCTGGCCAAGTGGCTCACCAAGCAGGGGTTCCCCGCCATTCCCATGGTGGCCAACAAGGGCCTCGGCGCCGAGCGCGCCAAGGACTTCGTGTACGAGGCCCTGAACTTCATGCAGGTGTTCCTCAAGCCCCGCGGCGAGGAGGCCGACATGGAGGAGCCCCTCATCGTCAAAGCCGACAGCGATGTCGGCATGGTGTGCGATATCCTCCACCGCGACTTCCGCCGCCTCTTCCGCTACGCCCAAGTCTGGGGCCCCAGCGGAAAATTCCCCGGCCAAACCGTCGGCCTAGATCATGTCTTGCAGGACGGGGACGTGTTGTCGATCGTGACGAGAAGGACGTAGGTCGTGAAAACGTCACGAGTCATGATTTGGATTCGACTCCAGGGCGCCCCCGACCTGCCAAGCTCCAGGGCCAACTGATTCCTGGTGCCGCAGCTCGGCTATCTTTTCCCATAAGTTATTCATTAATAGGTGCCTCTGCCTCCTCAATGACCAAGGATGCCGATGTCTCGTTCGCCTTTCGTCCTTGCCGCGCGAAACAATACACGTGGTGTTCATACGTGGTGGGACGGCCTAAGCCGCGAACGATATTGGTTGGAGGTCACAGGCCGGCCTGATGTGGGAGCTGACTTGAAGGCTCCTCAAACGAATGAGCGTGGGCGCCATTTCTGGAGCTATTCGCTCGTCAAAGCCGTCGAACCCGGAGATATCGTATTTCACTATTCGAGGGCGACGCAATCTATTTTGGGAGCGTCCACGGCGACCGGGGATCAATGGAGCGACAAAATCATATGGGCTGCGAGAGGTACCTATGCACGACAAGCGGGTATTGAACCGCACCTTCGAGAGGGTTGGTACGCCGGCCTGAATGAATTCCACCTGCTCAAGCGCCCGCTAACATTACAAACGATTCGACGCCACGGCGCGCTCCTGGATGATGGGGTACGTGAGCTTGAGTCGCGGGTTGGCACGCCCCTCTATTTTCCTTTTGAAAACGGAAAAAAGCGCCCTTTGCGTCCGATGCAAGGCTATCTGTTCAAGCTGCCGAGCTTCTTTGTATCGCTATTTGAAGAGCTGGGCTCTGTCCCTCGCTCGCCAGGTATCGGAAAGCGGCGCCTTGGCGCCGCATATCGGTCAGCGGCCGAGGATTTCTGCGTTGGTGAATTCGACCCCATGCAGGTAGATTCGTCAGTTGTAGAGCGTTCCAATCGAGGTCACGCCAAGACGCAGAACGAACTGGCCGCCGTGTTGCGTGCGCTAGGTATGGAACCGCGCTCACCCGCCCCTGCGGAACCCAGTTTTGATGTTGGCTGGCAAAATCAAGAACGTTTTTTCGTCGCAGAAGTAAAGAGCATTTCTAACGCGAACGAGGAAAAGCAGCTGCGGATGGGTTTGGGCCAGGTGCTCGTCTACAAACATCGCCTTGAGGCGCTTCATGGTAGGGAGGTGTGTCCCGTACTCGCCCTTGAGAGGCAGCCACCGGCGGACTGGCTGGAACTCTGCGCGCGACTGAACGTCGCCGTGGTGTGGAGTGGGGATTTCAGCGGCTTGGGCGGCTCCCCGGAATGGCAAACCCATTAACGGGGGCGAAAAGAGCGGGTCTGCCGCACAGCGACGTGGGCATGGTTTGCGATATCCTCCACCGCGACTTCCGACGACTCTTCCGCTACGCCCAAGTGTGGGGCCCCAGCGGAAAATTCCCGGGCCAAACCGTCGGCCTAGCCCACATCCTGAAGGACGGGGACGTGTTGTCGATCGTGACGAGAAGGACGTAGGATTCCTGCCGGAGGGGTCGAACGGGGCGACGCTTGGCAAATGTGGCTAGGTCGTGCCAGCGCATGAGTTGGTCCCTTGGAGATCCTCCATTCCCCTGATACGGAATCAGGCCTTTGCAGCAGGGACCTCAAAATGCAAATGTCGATGGGCCCCTGCTCATCATCGCGTCGCCCGGACGCGGTAAATGCACAATGCCGCCGGGAACGCACGATTCACGTTCCACCGGAACGGGCATTTGCCATCGCGCCCGGATATCGAACCACCCGTGCCGTATGCCGCCACCGTTTTGCACCGGGTTTTTTCATCACACTCAGATGAGGCACCTTGACGTGCGCTTTTTGCAAGCCAATGCAACCGTCATTGTGGACGACTCGGCGTAATTGGCTTATTCAGTCCGGACGATCGCCCACCTTTGCTTTTCGTCCAGTTGCAATTCCCAGGGTCCTGGCACTAGGTTGTGAGTGTTGCCAAATTGAAGCGGGCCAATCCTAGCTCCGTCAAGCAGCGCCCAACTGTTTATTCGGAAGTGTCCAGCAATCTGCGCGAAGGGCGGCGGTCGACATCGTGCCAAGGGTGTGGCAGCATTTCAGGTCCATGGCCCGATCTTATCGAAAGTTGGCCGTCTAGCCGAAGGAATTAAACCCGATCCCCGAACTCGAAGCCAGGCCACCAAGGATATGGGTGGATTTAGAAGAGGGAGACCACATGAGAGACACACAGCAAAGGGGTCCTGGGCCCCGAGTAGCATCGCGCACGGTCGGCATCGCATTGATTCTGGTGGCGCTTGCCAATCCCTTGGTCATGTCCGGCCAAGCGGCCACGGAAAAGATCGAGATCACAGCACCACCATGGGAGAATCCTCTGGGCGACCCCCTTGTCTGTGGCGGACGCGAATTCTTCAAAACACAGGGGTCTGCCGGTGCTCCCGGCAGCAACTTCCATGTGCAGATCTGGGAGGAGCGCCAGTCTGCTCTGGACTACGCCAACGACGAATTGATTTACGCTCTTGTCACGTACAACAAGCAGTTTGCATCTTGGAGGGGCGGCGTCACGATGCTGCTGGAATCTCGCTCCATTGCAAGCCCGTATTTCCCCTGGCCAATTGTCGAAACCCTGGATTTCCACAGCAATGACGACGCCAGGGATGGTTGCTCGGGCATCCTGTTCCAAACAACCGCCAAGCGATCGAGGCCGGGGACGGTTGGCGTCGAATATCACTTCTGTGCCCTTTCAAAGACCGAAACGGCCAGCGCGGGAACCAGCTGGACGGTTTCGGCGTCCGTGACCCACACGCTCACGTGGGAAGTGAGTGGTTCTACGACCCCTCCAAGCGTTTCTGGCTCCGTGGGTGGCGAACACGGGTTTACCGTCGGCGGAAGCTACACCAATGCCGAAGAGAACTCATATTCGACAACTCCGGTCGACCAGGTGGGTGAAGTAAGTTTCACCATGGGGGGCCGTTAAACGGGCTCCTGAAACCTACAGAAGGCATCGCAATTTTGCGCCTTGGCTCTACCTTTCACCCAAGTATTCATACCATGAGGAATCTGGAAGACATGTTCACATCAAGATTACTTGCAGTGGGCCTATCGTTGATGGCGGGCGTTACGTGGGCCGGTTGCATGGAACCTGGCGCGCCCGAATTGCCCTCCGAGCCATCATCGCTCAACGGGGATGACCTCGATGCCAAAGCCCCTGCGTTCTCCGACTTCCGGACCTGCACGGCGAGGTTTCCGGATGAGTCTCCGATCCGGTGTGATCGTGGCCTCAGCGCATCCAGCGGCAGCGACGCTGAATTCTCGCAAGCAGTATGTGTGTGGTCCAAGCCATTGGGTTCGAAGGGAGATTTCTTGCTGCTGCGATCAAAGCAGTCAGAATATGGCCTTCGATATGATTGGCGCCCGCTCGAGGATGAGCGCCGAATCGTAGGGCTAATTGGTGTTGAGACCGAGGATGGTTGGATCGGTCGGGTTGTTTCCCTTTCTCTCGGTAGTGGCTTTGTGAATATTGGCAAGCTGTCTGGAGATCAACGGGCTTTCCAGGTAGCAGTGTTCGAGGTGGGGTTCGACCTTTCTGTCGAAGGCCAGAATTACAGCCTGGGCAAATCCTCTCACCATATTGAGCAATTCCTCCATAATGGTCATCATTTTATGGTCTGGAACTTGGTGGTGGCGGGCCACTCCCACTTCTTCCAGCACACGTTCGCCCATGGGTCAGGCGACGGCGTCGTGTATGAGCCGGGGTGGCGCGGGTGGAATGGGCTTGACTTCGACCTGGTTCTGCATGGCCAACGTTTCTTCGTGGGTAGCGGTTCTTACGACGCCCAACGGAGTTTGGTGGGCGCCGAGCAAGCCAGCCCTCTTTGTTAGCTCGATGTCCGCCGTTCCCGTGGCTCGCGGGCTCCGGCGCGATAGCGCTCGGCGGGGCGGTGGCAGTCGACGGGGGTTCGCAGGTTTGCAGGGCGCGCGCCGTGCAGGGGGAGGAGCACCGCCTGTGGTCCTCCGGTTCACCTCATGCTTCGTGCCAAGCCGCGTTCCCATGTCGTAGAAGCCAGCTTGCGAATGGCAACGCGGGGCGGGGAGCGAGACGATCTCAGCGTCGCTGTAAAAGCGTGCCTAAGGCGTCATCGCATGGGAGCGCTGCCGCCTACGACGGGAAAAGTCGTTCCGCTGCCAGCATGTCCCCGAGGCCGAGTGTCAGGCCGCAGTCGGAGTTGGGCCACCAGTCGAGCAGTGGGGAGGTTCGGGGGTCGACGCAGTAGCTGGCGCTGACGGTCAGGACCTTGTTTTGGAGGGTGTTGGGTGGGTGGTCGATGCCGACGCAGTGCCCCATTTCGTGGGCGAGCACCGTGGCGAGGTACTCGGGGCGCGACATGGAGATATCATTGAAGGCGGCGAGGCGGTTGTTGATGACGATGTCGCATTCGCCGACGGCCGGGCTGTACGCGTAGGCAAGGTAGGGGCAGCCGCCCCATCCCCAGTCGATGCAGCCCCAGAACACTTCGGCCACGCCATTGCCGTGGTTGGCCCCCCGCGTGCCGGTGGCGGTGCTGGTGCTGCTGTGGCGGTACTGGATGTTGGTTCGGTCTGGGCGTCCGCAGTCGTTGATCTGGTCCGTCCACGACCGCGCCGCGAGCGCGATGGCGGCCTCGACGACGGGGGTTGCTTGCTGGACGGGTGCGCCTCCGGAAAGGTAGCGGAAATTCAGCACCCGGTTCTTGACGCCGCCGCCGATCACGTACGCCGGGGCGTCGCAGTCGGGGTTGGCGGGGCCTGCGACGGCGGGTGCTGGAACAACCAGTTGCGCGAGAATCAGGGTGCCAAGGAGGGCGATCGCCGTCGTGGCGCGCCGCGGAATTGCTGGGGTTGATGGGTGGGGTCTCATTGCCGCCGGCCTCCGGCGCGCAGCCAGCGGGATCCGCATAATGTTGCCGCCACCGAATTCACGTCGTTGCGCACGGGGTGGGCGTGGCGCGGGCCGGCAGTCGGCGGCGGGCCACGGGGTCCCGTGCGGCCGGCGCGCGCTGGCCATCAGCTCGGCGTGAGAAGGACCTCGTAGGGCATGACCAGGGCCCCGTCGACTTTGTATTGGATTTGCCAGGAGCCGTGTTTGGCGGGCAGCGTAACGGAGCAGCCCACACAGGCCTGGCCCACGAGCGCATCGGAGCCCAGTCGACCCCCGCCGCCGATGGCGTCGATGAGTGTGCCGGCTGACCCGAGGGGGGCGACCAGCTTGACACTGACGCGGCCGATCCATTCGAATTCGGGATCGTTCACCTGCCGCAGCGTGACGTTTCCGACGGCAACCGGAACCTCGAAGGCGATTGTTCCCTCACCGTAGGGCGACACCGCCTGGAGGCGGGCGGCCAGGATGACCCCCCATGGGTCCGTCGAGCCGTCGAGGCCGTAGGGCTCAGCGTCGTCGGCACAGCCGGCCAGCAGCACAACGAGGGCGATGGCGATCCGTCGCATGCCTGCCCATCGTTGGTCGCCGGCATCAAGGTTGTGCCGCCCGCCCGCGATGCTATCCCCTGGTGCCGGGTTGATACCCTGCCGGGTGGCACGCTTGGGCGCCCGGTGGGCGCCCGGTGGCCGCCCCGGCCGGCGCAAAACCCAAGCAGCGCCCGGCGTTGCCGCGCTGATGGTTGTTTCTGGGATGCGGTTGATGGCTGCGGGCCTCGCCCTTTTCATGATCGCGGTGGCCTTGGCTCCGTCGGTTGCGCCGGCGGCGGACGATCCACCCCAATTGCGTCGCGATGGGCGCTGGATGGTGGACGACTTGGGCCGCGTGGTGTTGTTGCACGGCGTGAACGCGGTGTGGAAGCTGGATCCGTACTACCCGCCCGCGACGGCGGAGGGCTTCACCGAGGCGGACGCCGACTGGCTGGTGGAGCAGGGCTTCAACACGGTGCGCTTGGGCGTTCTGTTCGTTGGGGTCATGCCGGAGCCGGGGGTCATCGACCACGCGTATCTCTCGGCCAGCGACCGCGTGATCCAGATGCTGGCCGACCGCGGAATCTGGGTACAAATCGACTTCCACCAGGACATGTACAACGAACGTTTCGGCGGCGAGGGGTTCCCCGATTGGGCGGTCTACGATCTGGGCTTGCCCATGATTGGCGATGCCGGCTTCCCGGGGAATTATTTCCAGGCTCCGACGAGCCGGGCGTTCCAGGCGTTCTTTGAGAATGAGGGCGGCGTTCTGGATTATTATGCACAGGCCTGGCAGGCGGTGGCGGCCAAGTGGAAGAACCAGCCGTACCTGATGGGTTACGACTTGATGAACGAGCCGTGGCCTGGCCAGCATTGGCCCGCGTGCGCCAACCCCGGCGGCTGCCCGGTTTTCGATACCCAGTACCTCCAGCCGTACCATGAAAAGGTGCTCGGCGCCATCCGCGCCGTCGACCCGGACAACATCGTCTGGATTGAACCCACCCTGATGTTTGACTTCGGGGCCCAGGACCACCAGGGGCTGCTGGGCGGGTTTGACGATGACAACCTTGGCTTCTCGTGGCACAATTACTGCCTCAGCGCCGGTCTGATCCATGCCCAGGGCTTCGAGGGTGGCGCGGATTGCCCTGAACTCGAGCGGCTCGTGTTCGACAACGCCGAGGAACGGGTCGCGACCCTCGGCGCGGCGACGCTCATGAGCGAGTTCGGCGCCAGTGAGGACCTGCCCGACATCGCCACCGTCACGGCCCTTGCTGACGAATACCTGACCAGTTGGCAGTACTGGCATTACAAGAACTGGCGCGATCCCACCACGGAGAGCCAGGAGTCGGGCGCCCAGGGCCTGTTTGATGACGACGAGGATTTGGATTCGGTGCGTGAGGCGAAGCTCAAGCTGCTGGCCCGCACGTACCCGCGGGCGACGGCGGGTGTACCAGAGAAAATGACCTTCGATCCTGCTACGGCGGTGTTTGAGTACTGGTACCGACCCCGCGAGGCGGCTGGCCCCACGGAGATCGCGGTACCGGCCGTCCATTATCCGGCGGGCTACAGCGTTCAGGTCCGGGGGGCAGACGTGGTGAGCGCCCCCGGGGCGCCCGTGGTTCTGCTGGAGGAGACCGACGACGTTCTCGTCAAGCTGCGCATCGCTCCGCTGGCCGGTTGAATGGCGGGCGGCGATCGAGCAGCAGGAGTTGGGAGTCGCCCATGACCGCCCGGGTTTTACTGGGGCGTGGGCAGGAGCACGCAAAGCGTCCCGAGGTTGTCGCAAATCGGTTCGTACGTTTCGTAGAAGAGCCACGAGGCATCGTCGACGGTATCCCGGACCACGTCGGCTGGCGCGCAGAGTACCGGGGCCTCGCCACAGCCCACATCGCCGCCAAGATCGGCCAACTCCTGGCCCACGCAGCGTTCGTACACGTGAGCCAGGCAGACGGTCTCGTAGCAAATCCGGTTCCCGCTGCCGTCCACGAGAGGCGTGCACTGGGTGTGCGTGCAGACGAGATCGATGTCCTTGCAGTCGGTGCTACAGTCGTTGGGCGGCTCGCAGGGGTCCCCACCCTGGGCTTCGGCGGGCGTCGGGCCGTAGGCAGGCAGGATCAGTGCGCCACCGATCACGTAGCCGGTGCGTTGCCGTCGGGGTTGGCGGGACCCGCGGCGGCGGGTGCCGGGACAAGCAGTTGCGCCAGGATCGGGGTGCCAATAAGGGCGATCGCCGCAACGGAGTGCGGGTTGCTTCTCGGACGGGTCGGTGATGTTGCGTCTGCTGAACCCCTCCCTGTCGCATGCGAGGCGGCCACCATGATGTTCCCGTGGCCGAATTCACATCGTTGCGCTGCAACCATGCGAGGAATGCGGCATCGGGGCAGGCGCTGGGGCGCGACCCTTGGCTATTATTGGATGCTAACGGCGTTCGTTTCGGGGCGAGCGGGGCATGCAGGTGCACGGCGCCGAGCGCCCGCCGTCAAGGTCGACGGCGACGTCCGTATCCGTCGCGACAAGCAAGACCGACGATCGTGATTGGAGGTGCTCATCATCCTCGATTGCCACATAGTTAGCATGGGCCAACGCCTGTTCGACCCCTTCTTTATGAAACGCAGTGCTTGCTGCCCGTATGCAGACCTTGCCTGCAACGGCCCTGGTGCTGATCCTTATGACTGCCACGGTTGGCGCTCAGGCGCCATCCCAAGACGACCAGCCGACGCCGCTTTCTGAGTTCATCGACGACTTAGAAACGGTCGTCGTCAATGTGAATGTACCCGGGGGCGAAACGGGTATCGCTAACTGGTTTGGCGCTCCGCGATGCGACGGCCCGCCTTGGAATGATGGTCTTAATGGGCTCCCAGGTAGAGCACAATACCCGGCCAGCGTTGATTTGGTTCTGAACTTAATCGGCTTTACCGGCGCCGCAACTTCCGTCGAGATCCGCCGCGTACAGATATCTGAGGACGACCCAGACCCCATCCTGGCATTCCACGAGCTCGACGGGCGGCCGGCAGCCGCCCGGACTGGAAACCTCTTGGTCCACATGGGTTCGGTTCCATTCCAGCCCGAAGGATACCTTGCCACTGTCCGTACGAGCAGCACCACGGAGGCCGCAGCGGAACGTCACGCCTGGCACATCCCTGCTGGGATGGGCTGCCAATTGGGCATTCAGACCGGCGCATCGGACCCCGATCCACCTGAAGAGGACCCAGGCCTCCCTGGCGACTCCCCGCGATCCTGGAACTGCGACACATTGTGGACGAAGACAACGAGCTCAGAGTGGGATCGATTCCAGGCCTCCGATTACACGTCTCCGGGGCAAGCGCCAGTGGTTGCCTACCTAGCCAAAGCTTCGTTTGCTCAAGCTTTTGACTATTACTGCGATGACGGAACCGGCCACCCGGATCAAGCCGGCTACAAGACAGCCTTTTCCGTGCGCGGTGAAACATACCCAACTGCGAACTGGTTCGCCAATGTGGCGTTCGGTTTGGATATTGAGGGCTCGGAGCACTTCGCCGAAAACAATTGCTCCGACATCCGCACCTGCCCAGGACACGAGATCACGATCACCAAGGGATTTATGCAGGCGGTGGCTTGGCAGGATTTCACCGTGAGTGGCGTTGTCGATGTGGATGGCTTGTCGCACGAGAGCCAGTGCCCGCAAGCGGCCAGTTATGACGGGTTGACAGCAGACATTTTCGGAATTTTCCCGTGGCACTGGGTTTTCTCGGCGGGCATCACAGCTTATACCCTTACGATGAAGGCGGTTTCCGATGCAACCGTTTGCCGCTGGAATGAGAGCCAAGGCGAGTATTCATTCAGGGATTATACCGGCCCCGGCAACATCATGAGCCCACGGACCAGTCCGCGCGATGTGCAACAGGATTTCGGTGGCATGATGGATCTTCAATTCACACGCACCAACGGCATACCAGGGTCAATGGTTTGGGTTGGCTATTCGCATGCCGTGAAGGCATTGGCACTGATGAACGCCCGAGACCAATCAGATTGCTACGGCATCTGCAATTCGGGAGAAGAGTACTGGATCGGATGGCGGATCTGGAGCCAGGTGTGGCTGTGACGCTGCTTCGCCGCCCCCTGAGCCACGGCTGGCTACCTGTTGCACTGGCGGCCTTCTTGTGTGGCTGCCTCGTTCCGACTCCGGAGGATTCGTCCTCCGGCGGGGGTAGCGCGGGCCCTGCAATTGCAGGATCGCTTGAGGGCTGGCGATATGGCATGGGCGATGAGCTTCCGATCGCCGCGCTTCCCAAGCAGACACTCAATGCAAAGACAATTGAGGAGTTGGCCAGCGGCATGCGCGACGCCGTGCGGGCGGCCGGCTGCACGCCGCGTCAAGGCGCTGACCCCGCAGAAGCAGTTCTGATGCTCAAATGGGATCTTCGCATGTGTGCCCAACCGTCAAGCCGCGAAACCCAAGACCGCCTGGCCCTGGCACGTGCGTCGGGCCACGAAGCGACCGTCTACGCGCAGGCGCGCCTTGAAGCACAAGGTGAAACGCGGCGGCTTCTGGACGCCCTTAATGCTACATCACCTGGTTCGATTGGCGAATTGGAAGCCGTGGCGTGGCTATGGCGGGAAGCTCACGGCGTCTACCACCGTACTATTAGTGAACACCATGACGAAGCCTGGTTTGCACTGCAAAATGCGACCCAGCAATGGATGACGTACTACGAGCACGTTCAGGATACGGAGTATGCGCCGTTGCTGCGTGCGGCGGTCGCCGCGCTCCCGGCCGCGGGCACGTGCATGCCAGCATCCGATGTCTTTGCCCGCGCCGAAATCGCAGTTGCGCTGGCTTCGAACCGATCCTCCGCAGAAGCTGCGTTGTATGGACTTGATCTTGGCTATACTTGGGATGAAAGGGACGCTATGCCATGGTACCTAGAAATGGCTGAGCAACTTGGAGGCCCGGTTCCTGCCGCGGTCGTCCTGTCTGAGGCATCGCAGCGCCTTGCGTTCTGGGACCACTTGCGCATCGGTTTGGTCCCGAGCCAGGCCGAGGGCCAATCATTGGTTGATACCTACTTGGACCAGGTTGATGGTTTCTGGGCGCCCGATGCTCTAGACGCAGCCCGCCAGGGCGCCGCGAACCAACGCAGTCCTTGGCATGATGCGTGGCCCGAGGGGGTGGGGCCGCCTCCACAAGCTTTGGTGGAACTCGCTGTGCTGCAGCACCTCAAGCCGCCGTTCGTCAATTGGGATTGCAGTAACGATTGAGTGGAAGCCGAGGCGGGGCATGCCAGCCCTATGCAATGCCACCGGTGCCGGCCAACCTGAAGACGCTGCACCCGAGCACCGGTGGCGTCGGGCGCAACAGGTGTCTGTCCTTCTCGACCGTAACCTTAGCCACCTCATCCGCTATGTATATGTCAGGGTCCAGTGACGCGGATGGCGCCATCGGGGTATTGCTGGGACTTCGGCGACGGCTGATCGCCCGAGTGCTCCAGCGGGGGCAGAACCACGGACCAGCGGCTGCGCCAGGATCAAGGTAGCACGAAGGGCAACCGCCGCAACGGCGCGCCGCCGGGCCGCTTGTCGGACGGGTCGGTGATGTCGCGTCTGCTCAACGCCTCCAGGCCGCATCCGTTGCGGCCACGATAATGTTGTCGTGACCGAATTCACGTCATTGCGCTGCAACGCCATGGGAGCAGGCCCGCCGACGACCCGAAGTCTAGGCCGCCAGCGACCACGCCGGCGGCGTCAGCGTCGAGTTCGTCTAAGTCGCTGCGCCCTGGCGCAGCCTGATTCCTTTTCCTTCTCGCCACCCGTGCCCGGGCCGGTCCGCTCTGGCGGCGCCAAGCGGCGTCCCCGCACCCGGAACAGAACTTCGCGTTCTCGGTTTCTAGGAACCCGCAGGCGCGGCATCAGATCCGATGGTGCCCGCGCCTGCGCTGGCCAAACCCCGGCCCAGTGCACCGCCAGCGTGCTCGACCGCCCCGGCCGTTTCGCTCGCCGCGATCTCTGCCAGCGCCTTGAGGAAAGCCAGCTTGGCCACCGGGGTGCCAATTGCCAACAAGATAATTCCGCCAAAACCAAAACCAACGAACTGACCCATGCTGGGCGGGCCGGCACGGGGCTCATCCAGCCCGCTCGTAGCGCTCCCCATAAGCGTGAAGACTGCGAGCAGGACGAGGATTGCGGCGACGGCCATGGCCGCGACCGCCACGATGCGTACGCTCGTCCGGTTTTGGCGGCTAAGGTGTGCGATCGATGAGTTCATGCTGGCGGAACAACGGTGGGCCGCCTTGGCCACGCTTTTCTTGTGACGTCCGTGGCCCCCCCCGCGCTCCTTCGCCGCGGTGGCGGGCATATGGCGGAGATTGGGGACCATGTCTGACCCAGCGCCTACTGGGGACTGGGAAGGAGCAGGCACAGCGAACCGAGCGCGTCGCAAATGGGTTCGTACGTTTCGTAGAACAACCACGACGCCTCGTCTACTGTGCGCCTGACGAAGTCGGCTGGCGCACACAGTCGGGGAATCTCGCCACAGCCCACATCGCCGCCGAGGTCAGCCAACTCCTGGCCCAGGCAGCGTTCGTACACGTGAGCTAGGCAGACGGTCTCGTAGCAAATCCGGTTCCCGCTGCCGTCCACGAGAGGCGTGCACTGGGTGTGCGTGCAGACGAGATCGATGTCCTTGCAGTCGGTGCTACAGTCGTTGGGTGGCTCGCAGGGGTCCCCACCCTGGGCTTCGGCGGGCGCGGGATAGGCGAGCAGTGCGACGACAACGGCCGCAATGGTCCATGATTTCATCAGGCATCACTCGGGGTGGAGCGACTTTCTTCCCCTACTTGACATCCTTGCGGTTTGGCCCGGACGCATCGGGGGGGTTTGGCGGTCGGCTGGACGCCCGGCCAGCGCGGGCTGGACAGCGGGGCAGCGGGTTGTGGTTGGGTCCCTATACAGAACGGGTGTGAATGCCTCGGGCGGCAACTGGCAGGCAGGCGACGGCCTGCCCTGGCAGGGTCACGGCCAGGCGGGGGCCGCCAATTCAACCACAACGACTATACAACGATAGATGAGATAGTGTGGACTGTTGTGCATCGGGGGCAACATCGTGCCTGAAACAAGTACAAATGAGCGAATTTGGACATTGACGGAAGCGAACGCGGCGCTCTTCCAGGTGGAAGCGCTGGTGCGCCAGGGTCGGGTAACCTTGCAAGAAATGCAGAATGCCCGCACCAACCTGGATGATCTGAAGATCATCTGGGGCCACCAGTTGCTGGACGAATCCTGCAACGCGCACGCGGAATTCTTGCACTACCGGGCCATTTACCATGACGCTCGGGCGCGCCTGGATGTGCTACAGGGGCGGTTTGCTTCCGTGGGCTGCGATGTGCAGGATTTGAGCTTCGGCGTTGTTGATTTCCATGCGCAGATGGGCAACGAGGAAGTGTGCCTGTGCTGGACCAGCGGCACGCCCCGCGTGGCCCACTGGCACGCGGTGAACGAGGAGTTTTCCCAGCGGCGCCCGATCCCTTCCACGTACCTTGACGTGCTGCGTACCTGACGGCCCAATCCGCCTCCTGGCTGGGGGTCCAAGTGGCCCAGGCTCCGTGCGGTAGCCTTGGTGGGTGCGCCGGCAAAATGCTCAAAAATCGGGAATTACAACCACATTCCATGGACGTGTTGCGTGTCGTCGATGCGTTCTGTGTTTCGTGCGACGAGGTGAGGCAGCACGCGGTTCCGGCGGATGATCCGGGTTCGTGCTTCTGCGTCGTCTGCGGGACCTGCGAGGTGTTGGTCGCGCCCATCGGATCGGCCAGCCTTGGATGTGCCTCGCAGGACGATTCGACCCCCTTCCACGCCCTGGCGGCTTAGCGCCGCCCAGGGTCGCCCGCTGCCTGCTGCCGGCTTGGGTCCGGTGGCGGCCGTGGCGGGCGGCCCGCCCATCGTCCCGGGTCCTGATGGGATCCTCGACCAGGCGGAAGCTAAGCAAGACTCTTATAGAAGTGCTAACAAATGCGTGGTTCGGCTAAGGTGCGAATCGCACGCAGCCCAAGCACAACCAAAGGTGAAACCATGCAACCAGGAAGCCTGATGAACCGCAGCGACCGCCCCCTCGGCCGCCTGTTCGGCGGCCTGTGGCGGGACATCGAAGATGAATTCGCCGACATGGAGCGGCGCATGGACCAACTCTGGCGCGAAGCCAGCGGCGGCACCGTGAGGCCACCCCTCGTTTGGGGCTACACGCTCCAGGTTGGGCCCGATGGAGAAACCCGGTTCCGCCCGTTCGGAAACGTTTCCCAGACCAGCAAGGCCCTTGAGGACGGCTGGCGGGAACCGTTCTGCACGACGGTGCTGGACGAAGAGAACAACGTCCTTCGCGTGACGGCAGAACTGCCGGGCATCGACAAGAAGGACATTGA
>JBFIJP010000049.1:0-15751 GCA_041600695.1 Thermoplasmatota archaeon
ACCGGGATCCAGGCAGCCGGCGCGGCCCCGGTGGCCGCCGCCATCCGATCCGGCGCCGAGGCGATCACGGAGGTCGACCATCCCGATACGCTTGCCACAGCCATCCGCATCGGCCGCCCCGTTTCGGCCGTCAAGGCCCTGCGAGCCATCCGGGAAACCGACGGAACCGCACTGGCGGTACCGGACGAACAGATCACCGAGGTCCAGGGCCTCCTGGCCCGCCTGGAGGGTGTCTTCGCGGAGCCCGCTTCGTGCGCCAGCGTGGCCGGCCTGCGGGAACTGGTCGCTTCCGGCGCCATTGACGCATCCGAGGAGGTGGTTTGCGTGCTCACCGGAAACGGCCTCAAGGACCCCTCCGCCGCCGAGCGCCTGGCCCGTCCGCCGATTCGACTCGCCGCCACGCAACAAGCCATCCTGGAGGCCCTTGCATGAAACTGGAATTCGAGGTCGAACTGCCCGACGCGCCCGGCCAATTGCAGCGGGTGCTTACCATCATCGCCGACCACGGCGGCAACGTCATCAGTGTCCTGCACCGCCACGAGAAGGAGGTCGATGGGCGCCTGCCGGTTCTCTTTGGCATCGACATCCAGGAAACCGACTTCGTTGGCTTCCTCGCGGACCTGACTGCCAAGCACCGCCTGCTGCGCGTCAACCGCGAGGGCGGCCCCAGCCGCGCCGCCGTTCTGCTCAGTGGCCATGTCTTTGAAGCCAACATCCAGAACCTGCTGGAGCCGGTTTGGGAGAGCGGGACCGCCATCGGTCGCATCGATGCGCGCATCAACGACCACGATGCCCCCAGCGCTGTGCTGGTTCAACTTTCCGCAGATGAACCCGCCGCCCTGGCTGCCGGCTTGAGGGCTCTGCGGGCGGCCGCCGGTGAAGCGGGATTGGACATCATCGAAACCATTGGAGGTGCATCATGAGGGAGACGGGCGACGCCCGCCAGGTGCGACTCCTCCTGGCCGGGTACGGCGGCGTCGGCCGCGCACTACACGCCATCATCAACGAGCGTCGACAGAGAATCCTCGAGCACTACGGCATCGACCTGATCGTGACCGGAATTGCCCGCAGCGAACAGATCGCCCGCGCCGACGACGGCCTAGATGCCGGCAAGCTCACCTGGCAACGCGGCAACCTCATGGATGAACTCATCTGGGAGTGCCCCGCAGACGTGCTGGTCGAGGTGACGCCCACTAACCTCGCCAGCGGTGGCCAGCCCGCCGTGGGCCACTGCCGGGGCGCCATCAAGCGTGGCCTCCATGTGGTGACCGCCAACAAGGGTCCCGTCGTCCACGCTTGGCGCGACCTCAAGGAACGCGCCGAAGCCGCCGGGGTGACGCTACGGGCCGAGGCCACCGTGGGAGCCGCAGTTCCCGTTCTCAACGCCGCCCGAACGGCGTTCGCTGGGGACACCATCACCCGCATCGAAGGCATCCTCAACGGTACCACCAACTTCATGCTCACCCGCATGGCAACGGAAGGCAGCGACTTCGATCAGGTCCTGCGAGAGGCCCAGGAGCTGGGCTACGCCGAAACCGACCCGTCCGGGGATGTGGATGGTCACGACGCGGCGGCCAAGGTGGTCATCATGGGCAACGAAATCCTGGGACTCGACCTCGGCCTGGACGATGTGGAGACGAAGGGAATTCGCAGCGTGACGGCCGAGGCAACGGAAGTGGCGCTAGCCCACGGCTACCGCATCAAGCTCATCGGCGAGGTTGCCGCTGACGGCACCGCCCGCGTGGGGCCCCGGCTGGTCCGCATCGGCGACACGCTCGATGTCGGTGGTGCCCTCAATGCGGTCCGGTTCCACCGCGAACTGGGTGGCCCCGTGACGCACATCGGGGCTGGCGCCGGTGCCACGGAGACGGCGGCGGCGTTGCTTGGAGATATCCTGGATGTGGCCAGGGGCGGGATCAAGTCGATTCAACGTGTGCCGGCGTAGGCTTCGGTTGTTCGGGCCGGTCGAAACACGGGCCGGCGCCGCACAAATCCTTTATGATGCGCCCGGAATCGATCGGTGATGAACGTCCTGCGTGGTCTGCTCCCCTGTCTGCTCGTCGCGATGGCCCTGGCACTTGCCGGATGCGCGGATAACGACGTGTCCGTGAACCAGGACACATCCGTGCCTGATGGCGGGGCCGGGGACGGCGCCGCGGACGAGGCGGTGGAGGCCGACGAAGTAGACGAAGCCGACGAAGCCGACGAAGGCGACGAAGGCGACGAAGCGGACGAGCCAGAAAAGCCTCAGCCTGAGCCGAGCTCGTCAGGCGACGAAGCCAGCCTGCGGTACCAGGGCACAGCCGGGGGGAGCCACCAGGACACCGCGCAGTGCGGCGAATCGGCGACGCTGGATGGTCGCGTCCAGATCGGCGGCGGGTCGGTGACCCTTGAGGTGCGCGACGGCGGCGGCGAAGTGGTCTATACGACGACGGTCGACGGCGCCGCGCAGGAAACCATCGACACCCGACTCGCCGGCGTAGCGGGGACATGGACCTTGGCGGCGACCCGGGACGGATATTATTTCTCGGGCCAATATGGCGTGGAATTGACGTGCTGACGGCGGCCCGCCCGGACGAACTCGTGTCCCCCAGGACCGACAACCGTTTGGCCCGGTGGCCGGTCACGCAGCTGATGACACGCGTGGTCTCCTTCGCACTCGGCGCACTCCTGCTTGCCCTCGCCCTCTCTGGCTGCACAGCTCCCGGCGAGCAATTGGTCGTCAACAACGACCCTGGGAATTTCCAGTTGGCCGGTCAGGTGGCCGGCAAGAGCGGTACGGAGACGTACAAGTGGCAAAACAGCGCGAACAAGGCGTCGGTCTCGTGGGGAGGCCAGGTCGCCAGTGGCAGTTTCTCGCTGACCATCAAGGACGCCGACGGCCAACAGGTGCACTCCCACAGCTTCGGTGGCACCCGCCAGGGTAGCGACTCCGGTGCGACCCAGACGGGCACCCCGGGCACGTGGACGATTGAGGTCAAGTTCTCCAGCTACACGGGCCAGATGGCGCTCAATGTCAACTCCTTCGGTTAGCCTAGCCGCCGCGCCGCGCCTCCGCATGGGTACGGTGCACGGCGGCTGCAATCACCTGCCCCACCTGCCCGTTGAAGTAGGCCTGCCTACTTGGACCGCAGCGTGACGGACCTGGTCCGGCTGGCCTACTACCCGTTTCTGCCGGGCGTTCGCGACGCCATGCGGGAACTTGGGCCGTCCATCCAGGACCTCCTAGAGGCCCCGGCGCACCTGGGTGCCCGCAAGCGGGCGCTGGCCCGCGTGGAGGGGGCGCTGAGCGACAAGCGCATTCCCCCCGTGGACACCACCGACGATTCATCTGCCTTGCAGGAGATCCTCTCGGTGGCCGTCGCGCGTATGCTGGTGGTTGCCATTGCCGACCGCACCCTGGCACGCCGTTACGCCGAGGCGGAGGCGGTGCGCGTGGAGGGGCACCTGCGCGATTGCCTGCGGCCCAACGGAGACCGCCGAGAGTTGGACCAGGCGGCCGAGGCGCTGGAGCTGCCGGTGCGAAGCGCCATCGAGGCAGACGGCCGGGAGGCGTGGGCGCTCCATTTTGCCGACTACCTGAGCGTGGCGCCCGCCGAGGACGAGTGGAAGCTGGTGCTGCGGCCGATTCTGAAGGGCCGGATCGCGTTGGGTGCCGAGGAGTTGGCCCATCTGTGCCGGGAAGCGCTGGCCCGACGCATCGAGGCGGAGTTGCGCGCGGAGTTCGATCGCCCCCTGCCGCCGGAGTTGCGCGCGGGGCTACAGATTCTGGTAGATATCCTGGAACCGAAGCTGGAGGAGGCGCGCCAGCAATGGGGCACGGGCGACTTCGGCCCGCCGCAGCCTGGCCTGTTCCCGCCCTGCATGACCGCGCTCTTCGAACAGATGAGTCGCGGCGAGATGATTCCTCACCATGGCCGCTTCGCGTTTGCCGCGTTCATGGCCACCATTGGTTTCGACGCCGAGGGCATCATGGATTACCTGTCCAAGACGCCCAACTTCGACCGCTCCAAGTCAGAGTACCAGATCAAGCACATCGCTGGCGAGGGCAGCGTGGAGGCGTACACGCCGCCAGGCTGCTCGTGGATGCAGACCAATGGCGTGTGTCCCCTGGAGCGGCGGGACTCGATCTGTTTGCGGGTCAAGCACCCCCTCAGTTACTACCGGTCGCGGCTGCGCTTCCAGCAGAAGGACCAGGAGCGCGCCGCCGAGATGGTGGAGGCTGGGAAGGTCAAGCGGGGAGTCGTTCCACAGGCTGAGTCGGGTCCAGTGCGGCCGACCAAGCCCGCGGGCCGCAGGAGCCACCCATGACCGACACGCAGGCTGCCGTTCCTGCCGCTTCGACTCGCCCAGAACCCCCCGCCACGTTCCCTCCTGCCGTGGCGGCCACCATCGACTGGCTGCGTGGCCGGTTCGGCGCCTACTACGAGGCCAATCCCCCGCCCATGCCCGACCGGTTCACCCGCCGCGAGTTCGGTTTCATCCTGTGGCCGGAGCGCCCGGGGCCGCCGCCCTTCATCCGGCACCGCGCGTACGCCGACGCGGCGCGGTTCCACAATTACCTGGGCTGGCGCGGGCCGCATTCAGTGTACTACTCGACCGCCTACTACCGCAAGCCGGGCGAGATGAAGATGGTGGAGAAGGAGTGGCTCGGCGCCGAATTGATCTTCGATCTGGATGCCGACCACCTGGCCCAGGCGGAGGCCGCCAAGGCCGCGGGGCGGGAGCTCGGCCTGGACGAACAGTTGGCCCTGGTCAAGGGTCAGTTTGTCCGGTTGCTGGATGAATTCCTGCTCGGCGATTTTGGCCTTGACGAACGGGACCTCTTCATCACGTTCAGCGGTGGGCGTGGCTACCACGCCCACGTGATGCACCCGAAGCTGCTCAACCTCGACGCCAAGGCGCGCCGCGAGATCGTCAATTACGTCACCGGCAAGGTGCCGGCCAAGAAGGGCAGCGACGAACCAGACATTACCCCCTTCCTGCGCCAGATCGCTGTGTCGGCAGACGGCAGGGGGAAATTCCAGAAGATCGAGCACGCGTACTCCACGGCACCCGCGGACGCCCCGGGATGGCCTGGTCGCCTCACGCGGACCCTGGCCGAAACCCTGCAGGAGCGCGTCCTTGATGCGCCCCCGGCCCAGGCACGAAAATGGCTCGTCGGGCTCGACGGCGTTGGCCCCAAGACTGCCGACAACTTCCTTGCCAAGGTGGAACGGCTGCGCCGCCAGGCAGAGGCAGACCCCCGTCGCAGGACCGTGCTGGATCTGGTTCTGGCTGGCCGGCTGAGCCACCGGGGCGACCCGCTCTTCAAGATCGCCGAGCACGCCCTGCGCGAATGGTCGCTGCCCATGGCCAGGGGCGAAACGGACGAGCCGGTCACGGCGGACGTGAAGCGGCTGATTCGCCTGCCCGGCAGCCTGCACGGCAAGAGTGGCCTGTGCGTCGTCACACTCAGCCGCGACGAACTGGACTCCTTCGAGCCCCTACGGGACGCGGTGGCCTTTGGTTCCGATCCGGTCGCGATCCTGCCGCGCTTCGACCAGGAGGTCACCTTGGGCGGCCAGCGGGTGGCGGTGCGGGCGGGCGAAGAAGTCGAGGTCCCGGAGAGCCATGCGGTGTTCTGGTGCTCCCGGCAGGCGGCCAGCATTGCGGCGCCCCCGCCCAAGCGTTAAACTGCGGGCACCAGTGGCCGCCGCGTGGAGGAGGAAGGCATCTCCTACGAGATGCTCCAGGACCTGCTGCGGGCCGAGCGACGCAGCAACAAACTGACGCCCGTGCCGGCCCGCTTCTGGCATGACGTGCGCACCTTTCTCCACGATCTTGAGGCGGCCTTCCGCGTCGAGCAGGCGAAGGACCCGTTCAGCCGGCGCACCCGCCTGGCAACGGACCAGGTGATCAATAGCCGCTCTGCCGTCGGTGGCATCTGGGCCCTGCGGGAACGCAAGCTCGCCATGATGGCTCTGGCGCAGGAGGACGACGTGAAGCGGCCCCACGGCATCACGCCAGGAGAGGCCGACCTGTTCGACGTGCTGGCCCACGGTCTGCGCGCCGGGCGCCACAGCATCATGGGCAACGCCCTGGGTGCCCATGAGCCGACGGGCCCGCTTCCACCGCCGAAGCCCGCCGGGCCGCCCGTCGGGCAGCCTGACGAGCCCGCGCCTACCCCACCCACCGACCCGGCCGCAGCCTCCCCCGCGCCGACGCCAACGCCCGTAGTAGCTCGCCCCGCGGCTCCGGTCGAGTCGCTGCCCCCGGCCGACCCTGCCCCGCCGCCGGAGCAGGCTCCTGAACCCGACGCCGCTGCCAGTGCGCGTGAAAAACCGGCGCACGCGCCAGCTGCCTCACCCCGGCCGGCACAGCCCCCTGTTCCCGGCGCCCCGGCCACGCCCCCGCCGCCATCACCGACCGGGACGCCTGCCGCATCTGCGACATCAGCGACCCCTGCGACCCCTGCCATTGAGCCCTCGGACCAGCCGGGCCAGCCCCGGGTGCAGGTTCCATCCGACCGCGCCGGCCGGCAGGACCTGGTCGTCATACGCGCACTCGGCGACATTCCCCCCTTCGTGGGCCCGGACATGCAGACGTACCTGCTCAAAGAGGGCGACATCGCCAGCGTCCCCGCATCCATCGCCAACCTGCTCGCCAAGCGCAGCCGCGCCGTCGTCGTCGAGGATGAATAACCGCTGCGGCGCGCATCTCCGCGTGGCCCCGCGTTTAAGTGGGGCCGGCCCTTGCGCCGGCCATCGACATGGTCACCATCCGGCGGTTTGAGGAGGACGACATTGAGGGCATCAGCGAATTGTGGGACGAGTTCGCCCGCATGCGCGAGGAGATGACGCAGACCCGGATCCTCAACGAGAACGCGCCGGACTACTTCTTTGGCTACGCCACAGGACTTCTCCAACGCAAGGACACCCTGACGCTGGTGGCCGAGGAGGACGGCAAGATCGTGGGTTACCTCATTGCCCTCAAGCAGCGCAAACCCCCGATCTACAACCACACCCGGACCGCCTACCTCTCCGACGTCTACGTCGACAAGAGTCAGCGCAGGAAGGGTATCCTGGGAATGTTCATTGATGAACTCACCGCCTGGTGCAAGCGCGAGGGCATCACCGCCATCGATGTCATGCTGTTCAAGGGCAACGACTTGGCGCAGGAGATCTACAAGCGCATGGGCTTCGGCGACTACCGGACCGTTCTGCGCAAGGAACTGAGCCAGCCCGACCACGAATCGGTCTGATCCGGACTCGAAGACGCCAAATCAGTGTGCCCGCTGGCGCCCTCCGATGGCGGCATCCGTTCCCCTCATCTACAACCCCACCTCCGGCAGCGGACGCTGCGTCGACCGCGCCCACGAGGCGCGCGAAATGCTGGAGGATCGCGGCTGGGATATCGAACTGGTAGCCACCCGCCGACCCGGCGACGCCGCCGACCTAGCCGAGAAATTCGCCGCCGAGGGCCGGGGCTGCATCCTCGTCATGGGCGGGGACGGCACCATCTCCGAGGCGGCCGACGGGGTGCTGCGCAACGGTGCTCGCCCGGAACTGGGCTTCCTGCCCGGGGGCACGGGAAACGACTTCCTGCGGGACTTCAACATGGACCCCCTTGGAGTGGCCGTCGAGAAACTGGGCCGGGGCAACGTCCGGCCACTGGATGCCGCCCTCGTTGAATGGGAGGGTGGCAGCCGCCACTTCATCAACGTGTTCGGGACCGGCATGCTGGCCAGCGTCACGGACCGGGCCAACCGCCGTCTCAAATGGATGGGATCGCGCGCCTACACTGCCGCGGCCCTGCCGGAACTGGCCCGACTCCGGCCTCTGCCCACGCGCCTGACACTGGACGGCCAAGTCATCGAGGACGAATTCCTCCTGGTGTCGGTGTGCAACAACATCCATGCGGGCGGCAACATGAAACTCGCCCCCATGGCCCAGATCGATGATGGGTGGCTGGATGTGGTCGCCTTGCGGGCCGCCAGTCGGGCCTCCGTCCTGCGCCTCCTCTTGAGGGTTTTTGACGGTACGCACATGCAGGACCCCCGCGTCGTCCACTACCGCGCCAAGGAAATCCGCATTGAACACGAGGGACACTCCAAGCTGGTGGGCGACGGCGAAGTGTACGGCCAGACACCTTGCACGATCCGGATTCTGCCGGGCGCCCTGCGCCTGCTCTGCTAACGGACGAGTCCGTTACCTTAAGAAGAGGGGGCCGCGTCCGCGCGTTGTGGCGCGCCTGACCCCACGCGAGGCCCAGGATATTTACCGCGTCGAGAATTGGGCAGAGGGCTATCTTGACATCTCCGACAAGGGGACCCTCACCGCTCGCCCGCGCGGCCCCGGCGGCCCCGGGGTGGACCTCCTCGAGATCGTGGAGTCCCTGGCACAAGACGGCACGCCGACGCCCCTTGTCCTGCGGTTTCCACAAATTCTCGAGCACCGTGTCGACCGGCTCAACCAGGCGTTTCGCAACGCCATGAAGGACAACGGCTGCACCGCCGCCTACCGTGGCGTGTTCCCGGTCAAGGTAAACCAGCACCGGGAGGTCGTCAAGACCCTAGCCAGGGCCGGCCGCAAGTGGCGCTATGGGCTCGAGGTGGGCAGCAAGGCAGAACTGGTGGCGGCCCTCACCATGGACCCCAACCGGAAGAGCCTGCTCATCGTCAACGGCTTCAAGGACCGCACTTTCCTGGAGGTGGCCTGCCACGCCACCCACTTCAAGGATCGGGTGGTCATCGTTCTGGACGAGATCGGCGAATTGGATCACCTTCTGCCCATCATGAAGGGTCTGGAGAAGAAGCCGCTTCTGGGCATCCGTCTGAAGCTGCGTTCGAAGGCCCCGGGCAAGTGGGCACTCAGCGGCGGCGAGCGGGCCAAATTTGGACTCACCATTCCAGAAGTCTTGCACGCGGTTGATCGACTGCGCAAGGCGGGCCATATCGACCAACTGGCGATGCTGCACTTCCATATCGGCAGCCAGATCAGCGACATCCGCCGCATCAGCCGTGGTGTTCGCGAGGCGGCGCGCATCCACGCCGAACTCGTCAAAATGGGCGTCGATCTGCGCTACCTGGACATCGGCGGCGGGCTCGCCATTGACTATGACGGCAGCGGGTCGAGTGGCGCCAATTCCGCCAACTACACCGTCGAGGAGTATGCCAGCACGGTGGTCGCCCAGATCAAGGATGTTTGCACCGAACAGGGCGTGGACATGCCTGACCTGATCAGCGAGTCGGGGCGCGCAGTGGTTGCCCACCACGCTGTGCTGGTCGTCAATGTCCTGCGTCGTGTTCCAAGCTACGAGCCCGAGCCCGGCGACCAGAAGCCGCGGGACGACGATCCGATTTCCCTGGCAAACCTGTACGCGACCTTTGGATCCCTGACATCCAAGAACGCCTTCGAGTCCTTCCACGATGTGCTGGAACTGCGCGATGACCTGCAGAACCTGTTCGACTTGGGTCACCTGAGCCTTGAGGCTTTGTCCCGGTCGGAAGTGCTTTTCCGGGCCAGCCTTGAACGCATCCGGCACCTGCTTGAGGCTGAGGACGAGACGGAAAGCGAGGAGTACGAACAGGCAAGCGCCTTGTTCAGCCGAAAACTGGTATGCAACTTCAGCCTGTTTCAGAGCCTGCCAGACGTCTGGGGCGTCAAGCAGCAGTTCCCCATGTTGCCCATGCACCGGCTCAACGAGGTCCCGACGGGTGTCGCGACGGTAGCCGACATCACGTGCGACTCGGACGGCGAGATTCGGCGGTTCATCGATGTCAACGGCAGCCGGCCCCATCTGGCCGTACACGAACTCAAGCCCAACGAGCCGTACTACCTGGCCATGTGTCTTGTAGGGGCGTACCAAGACGCCTTGGGTGACTACCACAACCTCTTCGGCGAGACCAACGAGGCCTGGATCGATGTGGCCGACGACGGTTCGTGGAGCGTGAGCCGCCTGCTGCCAGGCAGCCGAGTAGCCGACATGCTCCAATGGGTTCGTTACGACCCAACCGACTTGCGGCGTCGGCTGCGCAACCGCATCAAGCGCCTGCGCGAGTCTGGCCGGGTTACCGCCGACGAGGCGAGGGACATGACCAACGATCTGATGCAGATGCTCAACGGCAGTTCCTATCTGGAAGGGGCACGCTAGCCGAACCTCCTGCCCACCCGCCAGCGGCGGTCACCCAGTTCACGCATTCCTGGCGACAGCCCTGAGTAAACCGACGCGCCCCTTCGCCACCCGCGCGCGACGGCGGCGGCCACGCGGCCATCGCCGCGGCGGTGGCGGCGCGCCGTCGAGCCCACCGGCCCGCGTCAGGCTCGCACCAGGGCCCAACGTTGACGGTTTCCGCCGCGGCACGCCGACGCCCGCCCATCCCCGCCGGACGACGGAGGGAGTTTCGACAATCGCTTTAAGCGGGCTAAGGGTCGTCGCACAGGTTGGGTGACCGTGGTCCGAATTGATCAACTCGCAGCAAACGCCATCGCGGGAACATCGCTGTGGAGCAGCCGCCACGCCAGAACCGTCGTTTCCATTACCCTGGCCCTCACGATTGGCCTCGGCTATGGTATCACGCTCATCAACACCAACGTGGATGTGGCCGATGTCCTGCCGCGCGGCAATCCGAACACGGAGGCCGCGTACAACCTGACGGAACATTTCCGATCCACGTTCACCCAGCAGGTCACCTTCCAGATTCATGCTGACGAGAGCGGCGAAAATTGGGCCAAGGACAATGCCAAGCTCACGTATCGGTATTTGGGTTTCCCGGCGCCCAGCTCCGCCGGAGAAGAGCGCGGCCCCTGGCAGATAGAACCCAACCACCTTAATATCACGGACGAAGTCTACGTCCGCGCCATCCATGAAATGCAGGAATTCATTCAGGAGCGCACGGACTTCAAGCGCACCATCAGCATTTCCAACATCTACGCGCTGATCAACTGGACCGCCGCTGGCGGTGAGGGTGTTGCGACGGACGAAACCTTCGCCCTGCCAGGCTACGGCACTCCGCAGGAGGCCTTGCAGTACCAGGCCGTCGACCAAATCGTCAAGGCAGCCCTCCTAGAGACCGTTGACGCGCTGGCGAGTCCCAGTTGGAACCATGCCGCGACGCTGTTCATGCCCGCCGCCGACAACGACGAGGACATGCGGGTTCTTGGCGAGAGCATCATCGCCGCCCGGGACGCCTACGTTCAGGCCGTCGCCAACGGCGAAACACAATTCACGGTTTTCGGGCCGGACAACCCGCCGCTTTTCACGGTGGATTTCCCGGTCGCCAACGCCCACAGCAGCCGCCTCGTGGAAGAGGACATGGTCAAACTGATGCCGGCCATCTCGGCCTTCATCCTGATCTGTCTCTTCGTGGCCTTCCGCAACATCCGCTCCATTCTGATTTCGTTTACCGCGCTGGGAATCGGTGTCACGTGGACGTACGGAACCATGGGCTACATGGGCATCGCGCTCAACACGCTGAACATGACGATCGTCCCGCTGATCATGGGTGTTGGCATCGATTATGCCATCCACATGATCAATGAATTCCTGGAGCACAAGAGTGCCGGGAAGAGCGACGACGATGCTTTCCGAATCGCCGGCGGGCGAGCAGGGCTGGCCATGTTCATCGCAACCCTGACCACGGTGCTGGGCCTGGTGGTCATGATGATCAGCCCCAGCCTGCTGATGGCCCAACTCGGCTTCCTGTCCGCGGTGGCCATTTCGACGATCTACCTGATCACCATCACCTTCATCCCCGCTGCGCTGACCCTCGTCGGGGGCTCGGAAAAGATGGGCGCCAGCTTCACGCCGAGCCAGTTCATGCCGGCCCTCGCGCGCGGCGTTACCCGCACCCGCGCCGTCATGCTGCTCGTGGTGTTGGGACTCTCATCGGCGGCGTACTTCAGTTCGCTGGGGCTTAGCGAAGAGGCGTTCGGCGACCCCGGCAAGAATTTCCCGGAGGATGACCCGATCCGCAAGGAGCACGAACAGGGGCTGCGCTACTTCTATGAGGTCGACGAGCCGGACATCAAGACCAACATCCTCACCTTCGAGGGTCCTGGCATCCTGACGCCAGCGGCGATGGAATACTATCGGACAATCGAAGCTAATTTGCGCCTGCAGGATCGCGTCATCGAAGATACCTTGCGCACAATTCCTTTCTTCATCGAAACCTGGATGACCGTGAAGGGTGGCGCTCCGGGGGCGGCCACCGACATCGGCCTCGGACGAATCATCGAAACCGGCCTGCTCCCCTCGGCCGCCGAACAGGAGGCGCAGAATTTCCCGCAGACGGAGGAGGAGATTCGTGAGGAAATCAACGCCATGTTTGAGTCGCCCATGAAAGAGCTGGCTTCCATCATCGTCAACCACCCCAAGCTCAACATGGGCGCCATGACCTTCAGCGTGCGTGCCAACACCTTTGATGAGGCCGAGGAGGTTTGGCACCAAGTGTGGGGTGCCGTTCGTGAAGCCAACACGACGTTTGGTGGATCGCCTCCTCCTGGTGTGCGCGTCGCCTTCGTGGGCAACACGGCCACCAATTTCCTGTTCGTTGAGGAAGAACTCCCCTGGTTGGGCTACATGAGCATCGCGGCCACCATCATCTTGTTCTTCCTCGTCCTGATCTTTACGGGAGATCTGAAGGCGACCTTGGTTGCCACCTCGCTGGCGGCCATTACCAGCCTCTGGTGGCTGGGTGTTCTCCCCGTGATCGGGGTGGGTCTTGCCATTACGCTGATGCTCCCGCTGGTGTTCATTTTCAATATTGGGACCGATTATGCAGTGCATATTATATGGAACCTGAAACAGGTGGATAGTGCGCGCGAGGTCTTCGAAACCACTGGCAAGGCCATTCTGTTCTCGGGAATCACCACGGCTGGCGCCTTTGCGTTCTTCATTCTCATCCAGAATGTTGCCGTAAGCCGTACGATGATTGCTACGACGCTGGCCATCTTCGTCATCTTCATCGCCACGATGCTGTTCATCCCGATCTTCTACCCGGTGGAGGCAAAGACGAAGCCGGTGCTGGAGTCGGCGGCTGACGCCGCGGCCCCCGAGGCGCCGCAACTGGTGGCCGTCAAGAGGCCGAAACTGCAGGACGCCGAATAGGATCGCCGAAGACCCGGGCCGGGCTGGTCGCGCGCTGCGCCGCTCTGGTGCTGGCCGTCGGTCACGATGGACCGTCGGCGCATGGGCACTGCTGTCCAGACTCGTGGCGTGGCATGCTCACGAGCTTACCGCGTGTCGCCCGACTCTGACCAATCAACTACCTGTCAAGCGACGGGGAGCGCGGCTGACCGGGTCCCGCTGGTGGTACCCTCGGCCAGGCGACGCCGGGCTGGTGAACCGGGCGGTCCTTTGAGGCACGGGAAGGCCTGCCGGGCAGCAGCGGCCTGCGTTGTTGCGGCCCGCAAGCATCGCGCCCAGGCTCAGGTTTGGGATTCTCAAAAAAGGGGATTCGGGGGGCGGGGAGGGGGAAAAGAAGGGCCGGAGCCTACGTCAGCGTCACGGCCACCGCGGCCGCGTTGTTGGCGTAGTTGGACTCGTCGTACAGGCGCTCCGAATTCACTTCAGCCTCAAGGATGTAGGAGCCGGGGGAAACACCCGTCACATCCACCCATTGGCCGTCCAGTCCCCAGTAGTACTCATCAGCCCAGCCAACACTGATTCCCTGGTTGCTGCTGCAACTCCAGTACTTGGACGGGGCGCCGGGCTGGTACCGAATGATGTCGATCACGCAGAAGCCCTGCTTGTGACCGGCCACGTATTGTGCCTCGAGGAAGGGGAACAGGGTGATCAGTTCGCCCGTGGTGGCGTCCGGGTTGGCGATGCGCAGTTGCTCGAGGATTTGGTATCCGAGCGTCGTCCACAGGCGGTAGTCGGCGTAGTCGCGGAAGTGGTAGTGGCCGTGGCAGGAACTCCACACGAACCACTCCGGGTGATCGCGGGGTGCTCCGACGATCAGGTCGCCGGAGCCAAAGTTGGGCGTCGTGAACGTGAAGAGGAGTAGCTTGCGGGATCCACGCTCCGTGTGGCCCTCGATCACGCTGCACGACTGGGAGGAGAAGTAACGCGTCCGGATGAACGGGTCCATCTTCTCGGGGTCCGTCGTCAGGTCGGGGCACCCGCGCGGATCCGCACAAGGGACCGCTGGGCTCCCGTCGGCCGACATGGGTTGGCTGACGACGGTGTGCTCAAGCCGTACGCCGCCGATGCTGGCCGGGTCAACGTCCCGGCAAGCCTTCGGGCTTTCGTGGTCATGAGGGCAGATGGCGTTGTCGTCCACGCTGGCTATGGAGAAGCCGCCGAAGGCGAGCAGGCTGGTCAGAAGAATCGTCGTAACAAGGGGGCGCAAGCAACCACCAGCATTCGCATGGCGGCAGAGCATAAAACCATGCGGCGCCGCTGGCCCCCATCCTGCTGCCGGATGGAGGCCCAACCCGGCGTTGGCACAGTCCTCAAAGGGGTCGGCGGGCGGTAGATGGTGGCGGCGGAGGAAGAGGGGGTGAAACGGAAGACGAGACCTGCTGACTTATGCAACCGTGATGGGCGATCCACTGATGGCGTGCACGAGGTGATCCGTGCAGCCGATGGAAACGCACGAGCCGTCCGCCAACTGGAACACGAAGTCTGGCTGGGTGACGCCGGGGTACAGAGGCTGGCGAAGGGTCACGGCCGTAAACGGCTGCTCGTAGCCTGCCCGTCGCAGAATCTGAATCGCTTGCGGCAGGTCGAACTGGATCGGCCAAGCGATCGCCTGCGTTCCCAGCGTCGGGTAGTTGACGATGGTGGGTGGGTCGAATTCGCCCCACTGCGTCGATAGAAGGATGATCGTGCGGTTGTTCGAAACTCCACACGTCACGCAAAGGCGGTTGATGTCCTCGGCCGTGCGAGCAGATCCGCTGGACGGGGTACCGGTCGCGTACAGGAGGGATGTCTCGCCGAACTCGTTGCGTGCTAGGCCTATTGCCGTGTTCACGGCTCCGTCAAAGGTAAGCATGGCCATGGTGACCGAGACAGCACAGCATGCTGGCTTATTCAAGCGAAGTGTTGGTGGCTGCCACCAATGGTGCAAGGATTGCGCCTGGCAGGCGGGGGAGCCACGATACTGTAGGGGGCCCACGGCGAACCGATGACCGGAACCGCTCGGAGTGGACACCTACGTTAATCCAAGATCGGGGGCGTCGTCCAGTAACCGTTGCAGGTGCTCCTGTCAACATCATCCGGCCATTGCTCAGGAACGGTGTCCACGTACGCAACGATTCGGAGGTCGACGGTGGGAAAGACGCCGTTTACATCCAAATGGGCGCGGAGGTCGTCACGATCGCACAGGCTGGCCAAGCCAGCGTGGCGCGTGGGACGCACGGCGGGAGCATGCATTACCGCTGCGGGATCTTCGAGCGGAACATGGGCTGCCCATGAAAGGGAAGCCTCCCATTCGTCTGCATGAAGGTGGAGTTCCGCGTGGCCCGGAAATGGGAGAACGAACGCCTCAACGAGCAGACCCGTCGTCCGGGCAGGCAGCTCGATGCCAATCCAGGCTTCGGATGTCAAGGTCTTGTTGAACAGCTCTACGGGGCAGCCACGAATCGCCCAATCGACCATTCCCGCTTCGGAGATGGAGGCCGCGTAGCAATAGTCAAACTCAATCGTTTGGACGACGGCGTCGTCCGAACCGATGCAGCCGGCCCCAAGAACCAGTACGAAGAATGCCGCCAATCGTGCCATCATGCCTGCATGACGGGTGGGCTGACATTTAACCCCCCTCGAA
>JBFIJP010000050.1:0-15623 GCA_041600695.1 Thermoplasmatota archaeon
CCAAAAGGAGCAGGCAGGCCCAGGTGAGGGCCAAGCGCCGGCGGCGTGCGGCGTGTGTTTGGAAATCGCTTCGCGGGAGCATGGGTCACATCCAAGCTGATCGGCCGCCGGCTTGCAGGCTGGCTCGATCAATTGGCGGTCGACCCGACTCTGAACACTTAACCCTAAGCGCACCAAGGCCACACGGCGTAGCCAATTGGTTTCCAGCTCTTGGCGCCGGGCTTGGGCCAGTTGGGAGCCCGGCGGGGAGGGGTGGTACACGGAGGTTTCGTGCCATCGCCATCGCTGGCGCCGCCGTCGCTGGAAGCCAACGTCAGTCGTCCTTGGGCGCCGCCGACTCAGGCCCTGACGACTTGAACCGCCGCCTTGTCTTGCCCCTGTCCCGCGCGGTGCTCGTTGAGCCGGGCCAGGAACCGGTCTGGCAGCGCGCCGGTTGCCCCCTGGACGAACCAGGAAAGACGAAGGCGACCCATGCGCCCGCCGCGCAAGTACAGAACATCCATTCGCCCCGGCCGGGGGCGGCCCCGGGGCCCCGAGGGCTGCACAGGCTGGATGATCTGGATGGCCTGAATGTCATCCCAATCGACGCGGGCGCGCCCATGGGTCAGCCCGCCTGCGTCAAGGCTCGCCCTGAGCGTAAGCATCCTTAACGTGGCCAGCGCGAAGGGCAGGGCGAGAATGATGGTCACCAGGCTCAGGACAACATCCAGGATGGCGCCCGTGCGCTGGGTCAGCCACCACCAGACGAGCCCGAAGCCCGCCAGGATGGGCAGCAGGATGATGATGCCTGATTTGCGCGCACGAAACATCTCGCCGGCGGCCTGAGCGCGGTTTACCACATGCCCGCCAGCGTAGGCCTGCTTGAAAAACCGCCCCGGGCCCGCTTCACCGCTCCAGGATGGCGGTGACGCCCTGCCCGCCGGCGGCGCACACACTGATCAGGCCGCGGCCGCTGCCCTTTTCGGCCAGGGTCTTGGCTAGGGTGGCAAGAATCCGGCCGCCGGTGGCCGCAAACGGATGGCCCGCCGCGATGCTGCTACCCTTCACGTTGAGCTTGGCACGGTCGATGGACCCGTAGCCGGCCTTCTCCCATGCCGCCAGCGTGCACAGGACGACGCTGGCAAACGCCTCATGAATCTCGTAGTAGTCGAAGTCCTGCAATCCGAGGCCGTGACGTTCCAGCATCTTCGGTACGGCGTAGGCCGGAGCCATGAGCAGACCCTCCGCCCCGTCCACGAAGTCGACGGCGCCGGTTTGCGCCCCGGCCAGCCGGGCCAGAACAGGCAGACCCCGCTCCTCGGCCCACGCCTCGCTAGCCAACAGGACCGCACTGGCGCCATCCGTCAGCGGCGACGCGTTGGCCGCTGTGATGGTGCCACCTTCGGCGAAGGCGCCCTTGAGGCGGCCGACTTTCTCCAGGCTCGTGTCCGGGCGCAGGTTGTTGTCTCGCTCCAGGCCATGGTATGGCATCACCAGGTCTTCGAAGAATCCGGCATCATAGGCGGCCGCCAGCTTGTGGTGGCTCGCCACCGCCACTTCATCCATGGCCTCCTGCGTGATCCCAAATTCGTCCGCGGTAACCTGCGCGTGCTGCCCCATGGACAACCCCGTGCGTGGCTCGGCGTTTCGCGGCAGGGTAGGCACCAGGTTTCCGGGGTGGAGAGCCGCCAGCATGGCCCGGGCCTTTGCGCCCGTGGACTTGGCGGCGTTCAAATCCATCAGGGCACGCTGGAACCGGGGGTGAACACTCACGGGCGCGTCGCTGGTCGTGTCCGTCCCGCACGCGATGCCGGCGTTGATCTGGCCAAGAGCAATCTTGTTGGCAACCAGGATGGCTGCCTCCAGCCCCGTCCCGCACGCCTGCTGAACGTCATACGCGGGGGTGCGTGGGTCCAGGCTGGTTCCCAGCACCGACTCGCGCACCAGGTTCCAGTCGCGGGAGTGCTTCATCACGGCACCGCCCACGACCTCGCCGAGCAGCAGGCCGCCAAGGTCGGCGCGATCCACCAGGCCCTGGAGCGTGTCCGTCAGCATGGTTTGGTTGGACAGCTTGTGGTACGCCGTGTTCTGACGCGCAAA
The DNA here is from genome assembly GCA_041600695.1 of Thermoplasmatota archaeon. GTDB lineage: Archaea > Thermoplasmatota > E2 > JACPAO01 > JAHFTW01 > JBFJVP01. Next base: position 2,080 of record JBFIJP010000050.1, read on the forward strand.
CGGAATGCGGTTGGCGGCCACGATCGCGACGCTTCGGGGTTGCCCGGGCATGGCCGGGGACCGGGCACGGGGAGGTAAAGCGTGCGCTCGCGACGCGGCGATGCCCGGGCGCTTGCGACACCGGTGCCGCCGGCCATTCGGCCACGGCGCCGGGCGCACCAACGTCACCGTCAGTGGGTGGGCAGGCCCAGTTCCTTGGCGATGACCATGCGCTGGACCTCGCTGGACCCCTCGCCGATCTCGCAGAGCTTGTTGTCGCGCAGGTAACGCTCCACCTGGTAGTCCCGCACGTACCCGTTGCCACCATGGATCTGGATGGCATCCAGGCACACCCGCGTCGCCATCTCGCTGGCGTACAACTTGGCCATGGAAGCCTCGATCTTGAACGGCTCACCGCGATCCTTCTTGGTGGCGGCACGCGCCAGCAGCAGACGGGCGGCGTCGATCTCGGTCGCCATGTCCGCCAGTTTCCACTGGATGGCCTGGAAGCTCCCGATGGGCTTGCCGAACTGCTCGCGCTCCTTGGCGTAGGCGACGCTGCGGTCGAAGGCCCCCTGAGCCAAGCCCAGGCTGAGGCTGCCGATGGCAATACGACCGGCATCCAACGTGTGCAGGGCTCCCGTGAATCCCTGGCCCTCGGGGCCAATCATGCGGTCGTCGGGAAGCCACATGTCCTCAAAGTAGAGCTGGCTCGTGATGGAGCCACGCATACCGAGCTTGTCCTCCTTGTTGCCCAACTGGAGGCCCTTCTCGCCCTTCTCGGCCACGAAGGCACTGATGCCCTTGGAGCCCTTGGCGGGGTCCGTCTTGGCCATGATGGTGATGACGTCCGCGATGTGACCGTTGGTGATGAATTGCTTCTGGCCGTTGAGGACCCAGCCGTCGCCGTCGCGCACCGCCTTGGTTTCTAGGCTGGCGGCGTCGCTGCCGCTCATCGGCTCGGTCAGCGCCCAGGCGCCGATCTTCTTGCCCTGCGCCAGGTCGGGGATCCAGCGCGCCACCTGTTCGGGGCTGCCCTGGGAGTAGATTTGGCTGATGCCGAGGCCGTTGTGGGCGGCCAGACTGAGGGCCAAGCTGCCGGAAACGCGGGCGACCTCCTCGATGGCGATGTTGTAGCTGGGTGTGTCCAGACCCGAGCCACCGTCCTCGGCGCGCACGGTCATGCCCATTAGGCCCATGGCGGACAGGCGGGGCACCAGGTCCTCGGGCCACCAGTCCTCCGCGTCCATCTTCTCCGCGATGGGCGCCACCTCGGTTTCCGCGAATTCGCGCATGGTCTTGCGCACGAGCTGCTGCTCCTCAGTAAACTGGAAGTCCATGGTCAACGGCCGCCGCAGGCAGGTGGCCGGCTTAAGGGCAACCATGGCGGTTGAACCGCCCAAAAAACGGGGAAGAGGAGACAGAAAGACGCTGCGGCGCTAGATGCAGCGGCCGTACCAGCCGTAATGGATGAACTTGCCATCGCAGGCGTGGCCGTGGTAGCCGTCGCACAGGTAGACGACGGTGCGCATCACTTCGTCATCGCCGAGGCCGCCACACGTGTGGTCCGCCGAGGCCGTCGGCGCTACGGCGATGGCGGCGCCCAGGATGGCGACGGCGACGAGCAGGGTGAGTTTCATACTCATGGGCGGCGGCACTGGCGCGCCGCTCTTGACGGCATCGGCCCTGCATCCGTTGGGTGCACGTCTAGATGCAGATGCCGTACCACCCGTAGTCCAGGTATTTGCCGTCGCAGGAACCGCCGTGGTAGCCGTCGCACGCGGCGTCCGCCAGGCGCAGCCCGGCATTGATTTGCCGCTCCCCCAGGCCGCCCGTCCAGGAATAGTTCTCGACGGGGCAATTGTGCCCGGCGGCGGCCGTGGGCGTCAAGGCGATGGTCATGGCGGCAACAAGGCCGACGGCGGCGACAGCAGACAGAAGCTTTGCAGTCATCAGCAAGGGATGGAGATCACCGGTAAGAGGGCGTCGGCAATGGTGCGTTGGGGGTGCACCTGGACCCCGACGCCCCTACCCCGCCCGCAGCATCGTCGCCAGTTTCATCTTGGAATGGCTGCGCAGGACGACGGCGAGGGCCAGGCTGCTGCTGATGACGAGTACGGCGACGGCGTGCGAGAGCCGGACCGTCCCAGACCCGAGGTGCTGGCAAGGCTATTCAGGACGCGGCCAGCGCCGCGAAGATTTCATCGCGCTCGCCCGGTGCCGTGTAGAGCCAGACCGGCAGGCCATCCGTGGCGCTGATTTCGATGCGGTAGGGAACACGGGGAGCAGAACCATCGGCTGATCGGTAGAGCAAACTGTAGGTGCTAGGCGAATGCGCAACATCCGGTTTCATCTCGCGCGTAGAAAGTTGGTAGTTGAAATCCAGCAGAGCGGCGCCGTGCGGCAGCAACCGGTCCAGTTTCTCGAAAGCAACCCCCCACGTCGCGACGGCCCTGCGCGCAAGGTTACAATCGCGTGTGACACTGGCATCTCCTTGCTCAACCGTGAAGCGATCCGAGCCTAAGTGACGATCGTACGTAACATACCATGTTTTGCCCGGCCCATGCTCAGGTTGCACGACTAGCGTCATGGTTTCGGACGGAGGTAGAAGTGTCGAATTGATGGAGGCACCCGGAGGTTCAACGGAACCGGCCAAGATGCACCCGTTCACGAGGGTCGGCCCGGCGGAACGGTCGTCCCGCAATGCCTGAACGAAGCGACGGGGAGCTATCACCCAATGCTCGGCTGGCTGATCACCGCCGGCAAACGCGTGCGTTTCTTGCTGCGGAAGGGACCATGATTCAAGGGGGGCGATAGGGACGGCGCCGTGGCGGTGGCCCCACTCCACCGACTGACGCTCGACCCAGGTCGTCCACCCCGACGCCCCAAGATGCTCAATCTTCAACGGAAACGGGCCACCGTCGTAGACATAGCGCCCGGTGAAATCAATCAGCCCGAAGCGAGGGAGTCCTTCGGCGGCGATTTGGTATTGGTTTGGCCCAACAATTTGAACGGATAATCGGAGGCCCGGGTCGTTCACATTGGCGATGACAGGACCACCAGTAGCCAGCAGCGGCAGCCACCCAATGCCCACGGGGGCAAGCGAACCCCGAAACTCCCTGTGCGTAATCGCCACACCACAATAGGATTCGGAGCCAGTGCAAACATCGTCCCAACGGACGAGGCGACCGGCCCCATCCAGCCAGAACGTATGCTCTTGCCCGGCAGCCACCAGGGTGCCAGTTACGCGGATTGGCTTGGCCATGACCCACGTACCATCGCGGTGGAGGAGCGGTTCCGGAGCGTCGGCTCGAATCAACAGCTCGCCGTGCGGACCTTTGTACATGACCGAGGCGACCCTCTGCCAAGCCGCTTCGGGCTCGACCGTTCCTTCGATGCGCGTGTCTGGGCCAAGGCATCCCGACATCGCCGGAAGGAGAAGGAGGAAGACGAGCAATGCGCTCCTAGCAAGCCGCATAGTGGGAATGCTCAATCGAAGCGCCGACATAAATCGTAGACGTTGCCGTACCCTTGGCTTCCACGCAGTCCCACCGATTCATCAATGCCGTATTGAACCACTCGTAGCTGTCCACGGAAGTTGTGCAATACCCGTCGAGTTCGTTGCAGGGAACACCAGAACCAATGCCGGTCCCTTGGATAGTGCGCTGGACAGTGCCGTGGACGCCCCCGGGTGCCTCGGCGGTCGCGGAAGCGCTGCTGTGCCAGCAGTCGAATCCAGTCGGCGTGTAGGGCCCGCAGTAGCCATCCCATTGGTCAGAGGCCGTGGCGCTCGGAGTCACACAGGCAATGGCTGTGTTGTCAGGACCACACTTGCGGTGGGCGGCGCCCGGCGTCGAGAGCGCGGCCGTTAGCCCAAGGGTAAGCAGGCATACGAGGATTATTGTTCTGGCTTTCATGGTATCACGGCACAAGGCCAAAGGCGACAATACGCGGGGATAAAAAAAAACCCATTGGCTACTTACGCCACGTAGCCTTGTAGTCAATGGCCAGCTTGCCCAAACAATCGCCCCTACCCCGCCCGCAGCATCGTCGCCAGTTTCATTTTGGCGTGGCTGCGCAGGACGACGGCGAGGGCTAGGCTGCTGGAAACAATCAAGACGGCTGCGCCGAGGGCCACCGCCTCCAGTGTGGGCGAGAATCCCAACGGAACGGGGGCGTCGGCGGCGCGCAGCACCACGTCCAGGACAGGAGTCAGCGCCAACCCCAGAATCGCGGTGGCAACGGCGGCCACGACGGCCACCTGGATCACCAGCCAACTGAGGGCCCGACGCACCACGCCATGCCCCACTCCGATGGCGTAGCACACCGCGATGGCTCGGTTCTGGTTCTCCAACTGGCGGGCCAGTCCATGGATGATGAGGAAGGTAGGAATCAGGAACAGGACGACGCTGGTGGCCAGGGCGAGCACTTCGACGGCGTCGAGCATCTGACCCAGGTAGCGATGGGTGAAGCTGCCGGCCGTGTCGCTCTCCCAGCCGTTGCGGGTCGCAATGGCACGAGCCGCCGCAGGATCGCCCCCCTCCACCAGCAGCACGTTGGCCACCGGCTCGTCGGGCTCGTAAGCCAGCAGCGTACGAACGTCCTCAATGGGCGCTAACAGCGTCACCGAGTCGAGGGCATCGATGCCCGTCTGCCAAGTCCCGACGACGTGCGCTGGGCGCCGGATCACATCCACGATGGCGGCCCCCTCCCGCACCCGACCGGCGGTGATCTCGAAGCGGATCTGGTTCAATTCTGCCGGCCCCGGCGGCCACGATGTCATGGCAGCACGCTCAGAATCCGACAGGAACCGGTCCAGCCGGTCCGCCGGCATCAGCAGCGGGATGGAACTGCGTGGACCACTGCGCGAAAAGCCACCCGTCTGGATGTACTGCGCCAGCGGCCCCGTGTCGCGGGGGTCATCGAATTGAATGCCGACAATGGCTCCGATTCCGAACACCTCATCGCCGTCCCCGCTGAAGTTGAACTGGTCGTCCTCCCCCAGCGCGGCCTCAAGAAAGCTGCGGCGACTGATGACGTACTGGCTCTCCATGTGGATGCGCACATGGCCCCCGGCCGCCGCCAGCCGTTCCACCGCGGCGTCCAACGGCACCGTAGAGTTGGGCCCGAAGATGCCCGGCGGAATGGCGGCGGCACTTCCCTTAGCCACCCGCAGGTCGCCGGTGTACACGTCGCCGACGCGCTCCTGGGTGGCTTGCTGGAGGCCAGCGAAGATGCCCGCGGAAACCAGCATCAAAAGCAGCGCCACGGCGAGGGCTCCGGAGGTGCCTAGAAACCATGCCCGCGCGTCCCGACGCCAGCCCCGGGCCAGGAGCCTCGTGGCAGCGATGCCGTTGCGGCTGCGTTTGACAGCACCAGCGCTGGGCCCTGCGTCCCCGACCACGGACCGCCACATCCAGGGTCGCTTGAAAAGGCCCCGAGTCGTTGCGCGCCCGTGAAGCCGCCCCGAATCATCCAGCAGGAGATGCCGTTTGCCCGCCGCGATGTGGATGTTGGCCAACGCATGAGCGTCGTGGATGTGCCCGGAACCAGCGGCGAGACTGTCCTCCTCTTGCATGGCAACCCGGTGTGGAGTTTCCTGTACCGCAAGCTCATCGGCCCCCTGGCAGCCGACGGTCACCGCGTCGTTGTGCCGGACCACATCGGCCACGGGCTTAGCGACCAGCCCACCGACCCGGGGTATTACACGCTCCAGCAGCACATTGACAACCTGGGTTCAATGGTCGAACAACTGGACCTGCGGGACATCACCCTCCTGGTGCACGACTGGGGCGGCCCCATCGGCCTGGGCTGGGCAGTCCGGCACCCGGAACGCGTCAAGCGAATCATCATCGCCAACACCACCGCCTTTGCCCCCAAGCGCAAACGGGCGCTCAGTCCCTTCCACAAGATCATGGGCTCCGGACCCATCGTGAAGCTGGGCCACCATGTCAATCTGGTAGGTCCGGTCGCCATGCGCTTTGGCGTGCGAGACAAACTGGACCGGGACGTCCGGGCCGCCTACGCCTGGCCCCTGCGGACCCGGGGTGGACGCACCGCTGTCGCCGAAATGGTCCAGCGCGTACCCAACGGGCCCGACCACCCCAGCGCCAAAACGCTGCAAGCCATCCAGGCTGGCATGCCGGCCCTCGCCGACAAGCCCGTCGACGTGTGGTGGGCGGACGGAGACCCCGTGTTCCCCGCCTGGTTCGCCGAACGGTGGACCAAGATTTTCCCACACGCCGACGTGGAACATGTGTCCAACGCGGGCCATTTCTGGCAGGAGGACGACCCCGAACCCGTCCTCAGTCGTTTGCGGGCCCGCCTGGCGCCTTGACTGGTCCCCGCCGACGCGTCGTCCCCGGGGCGGAGGCCCGCCGGCCGGCGCGCCAGTTGACGTGCCCCAGATCGCCGCCCGCCTTCACGTAGGCACGCGCCTTCTGTAGACTCTTGTGAAGGTGCCCGATGTGAACCACCGCGTTGCCAGGATTGGCCAGGGGAACCGTCGTCGTGGACAGGATCACACCGGATTTGGTGGCCCGCAACTCGTCCACATGCCGCCCGAACGGATCATGAATGATCCCGATGCGCTGCTTGGCACGCACTAGGTCCCCTGGCTCGACCTCCAGGTACAGCAAGCCACCATGGTCGGCACGCACCCACTCACTCTTGCGAACCAGTACCTGGAAGCCGGGCCTCACCGGCTTGGCCTTCACCATGCCAAGCGCCTGCATGACGCCCAGCACGCCATGGAATCCGATTTGGACAACGTGCTGCTGGAAGCGGCTGGGTTCCCCGGCCTCGAAGATGATCGTGGGCACCCCCGCCGCCGTGGCCGCACGCCGCAGGCTGCCGTCGGGGCCGCCGCCGTGCATCATGATCGGAGCGCCAAACGAACGCATCATTTCGCGCAGAGCGGGGTCGTCTGCGTCTCCACGCACATGGCACAGATTCGCCCTGCCCGTGGCGGCGGTATGCAGATCAATGCCAGCGTCCGCATGGCGCAGGACCTTCGTGAACAACTGGTGGGCGATGCGGCTGGCCATTGAGCCCGTGGAATCGCCGGGAAAGAAGCGGTTCAGATCGCGGCGGTCCGGCAGGTAGCGGTCCCCGGACGGGAAACCGAAGCGATTCACCACCGGCACGCCAATGAAGGTCCCGCTGAGCGTGTCCGCCTCGAGCCGATCCAGAACGGCCCGAACGACGGCGGTGCCATTGATTTCGTCCCCATGCACGGCCGCCGTGGCAAACAGGGTGGGTCCAGGCTTGGTCCCGCGCACCACCGTCACCGGAATGCGTGCCGGAACATGCGTCACCGCCTCGCTCACCTTGAGATTGATCTCCGCCACCTCACCCGCCATGACGGAACGCCCCGCGATGCGCTGCGGCTGGGACCAATCGCGCTCCTTCACCCACGAGAAAGACGCGGCCAACAGCGCCTCCCGAGCGCGGCGCCGACCCACCCCCCGCGACGTCGGCTGCTGCGCGACATCGTCCCCCGCAACATCCGTGGGAGATGTCGCCAGTTCCTCCGACGTGTCAGGGGTTCCCGCGTCAATCTTCTTGCGCTTGACCGGCGTCTTTACAGGGCCCTTCTTGGAGGTCTTGGCGGGCCTCTTCGCCGGAGCCGTGGCAGGGCTCTTCTGGGACGTCTTGGCTGGCGACGCAGCCGTATTCTTCTCGGCCGGAGCGCGCTTGGTCTTCGGCTCCACGGGGGATTCGCTGGCACCCTCGCCCGCCTCCCCGGTCATCGTGCCACCCTCCGATGGTACTCGGCACAGAAGCGAACCACTTCCCTGGCAACGTTCACACCCGTGGCATGCTCCAGCCCCTGAAAACCAGGACTAGCATTGACCTCCAGGATTTTGGGACCATCGCGACTCTCCAGGAAATCCACGCCAGCAATCTGGAGCCCCATGGCATGGGCCGCCTCGATGGCCACCAACCGATCGGCGGCCGACAACTGGATGGGACTGCCCTGGCCCCCGCGGTGGATGTTGCTGCGAAACTCGCCCAGCTTGGCCTCCCGCCGCATGGCACCCACCACGTGATCCCCCACCACAAACGCTCGAATATCCCGGCCCTTGGCCTCCTGGATGAACTCCTGCAACAAAATCACGTGACCAAGACTCCACAGCGTCTGAAGGATCGACTCGATGGCGTCGCGACTCTCAGCCAACATCACCCCCACGCCGTGGGTCCCCTTGAGCAACTTCAGAATGCACGGCATCCCACCGACCAACCCGATGGCCTGGTCGATGTCCTCCGCGCTGCGAATCACCACTGTGCGGGGAATGTCCACATTACACCGGGACAACACCTGGAACGCCCGCAACTTGTCCCGAGCGCGCAGGATCGACTGCGAACCATTCACCACGGTGACACCCATCATCTCCAATTGGTTGACCACCGCACAGCCGGCCTCCGTCACGCTGGCACCAATGCGGGGCACCACCACGTCAACGTCTCGCGCCCCCAGCCGAACGCCCCGAACGTAGAGCTTGGGCGCCCGCGCATGGAGAACCAACTGGGTCTTCAACACATCCAGCGTCCTCGCCGAATGACCCTGCTTGCGACACTCCTCCATCAGGCGCCGGATCGAATGCAGGCGGGGCTCCCGGGTCAGGAACAGGAAGCGCACGACCGACCATCGCGGCCAGCAATTTAAGGCACGAAGGGAGGGGGCGCCGGCGACCGCCTACGTGACACCAATGCGCAGTAAAATTCGCCCGTCGCGGAAGATACGGACCACGCCACTCTCGGATACCGTGATGGCAATGGCCTTGGTCTCCGTCGTGACGGCGGCGGCCGCCAGGTGACGGCCACCCAACCCCGACGGCAGATCCGTGGGATCGCGCACCTCAATGTAGCGGCCAGCCGCCTCCACGATGCCATCCTCGCGCACCACGATGGCACCGTCAATCTGGGCAAATTCCTTGATCGTCTCCCAGGAGCGGGGGTCCAGGACGCTACGGTCCTGGGGCGGATGCCCCGCAAACGGATTCAGCACAACCTGCCGGCTGTGACGCAGTACGCGCTCGGTATCCCCGACAACGAACAGGGTGCCCACCGGGTTCTTCTCCCTCCCCTCGCGAGCCAGGTCCCGTGCCAACTGCAGGACCGCCTCCACGACCCGGACATCCGCCCGGTATTCCAGGTCCTTCTTCAGCTTGGCAACCGACTCGTCATGAGCCATGTCAAACGCCAGGAGGCCGAAGCCGGCCTCGTCGCCCAACTCCACGACCACCAGGCGCTCGTCCGGCTCCAGCCGACCCTCAACGTAGGCCGTGAGAAGAATCTCCCTCAGAGCCTTCAAGGCGTTGATGCCGCCGCCGACACGGTAGCCGAGCTCCATGACCTCGACCTCCTCCACGCCGGCAAACCGGTCCGCCGCCCCCGGGTGGGAACTGGCAACCAGAATCGGCGGCCCGAGCTCCTTGATCCACTCCTCGATCTGGTCCAGATCCGTGCCGGTAATGAGAACCCGCGTCGCCCGGAATCCGTCACGCAGGGTGCGTGCCTGGCCGAGAAGGTCCTCCATCGAGTCTGCGATCGCCTCGGCGCTCATGAACCGTTCGAGTGCGGCACGGCCGATCTGCTAAGGCAGCCGCCCCTCGGTGCCACAGCTTGGGCAGGTGACAATCAGCGGCCGGCGGCCAGTAACCTGGAAGCGTTGCTGGCAACTGGGACATTGAGCAGAATGCGGCCCCTCGGCCGGAGCACTGGACGAACCCGCGGCCGCGCCTGCTGCTGCCCCCTCCTGCCACGACGAGCCCGGCTCCCATGCTCCGCCCTCGACCTCGGCAGTGGTGGGCTCCTCGCCACCCTCGCCAGGCCATGGCGTCGGCGCGTCATCGATCCATGTCGACTCTTCGCCCTCGTCGTCCGCCCAATCCTCGGCGTAGGGATCCTCGGATGCACCAAACTCATCCTCCGGCCTGCGCGTCAGGCGGATCACGAGCCAAGCCACCAGGATCACGACAATCAGCAAGACGACGACCAACGCCGCCCAAACCCATGTCGCAACACCGCGGCCTCCAGGCTCATCCGTATCCTCCTGCTGGACGCCCACGCCAGATCCGAGGACATCGAAGCCGGGAATGTCATCCGGAACCTCTGCGTCCGCGTAGCCGCCAGCGGCCTCCGTTGAGAAATACGCCGTTAAGAGATACGTGGCGTTTTCGGGAGCCCCCGAGTCCGTGATTTTGGCCGCCGTAAACGCATCCGAGCCGGCCACAATGTTGCGCACCCGCTCGAACGGACTCGTGCTACGCCACAGTTGCAGGCCCCGCACATCGCCCGGCAGGTCCGTCGGAAGGGTCCACGTGATGATGTTGGAGACACCCTGCCGGGTAACCTTGAGCGAGTCGCGCAGCTTGCGGTTCGTGTCCTTGATCTCGTCCTCGGTAACGGCGGGCGGTGCGTCGGGCTCGACCTTGGTAGGGTCAAACTCGATGCCTTCACTCAGCGGCGCGAACACGCCAATATTGCCGGCGTTGTCCACCGCTGCAACCGCATACTCGTACGTGCCAAAATCGGCCGGCGTGTCCAAGAAGCTGGTCTTGGCAGCCTCCACACGCTCGGGCAGCAGGCGGTTGTTGCGCTTGATCAGGTATTCCTTGACACCACTGGTCTCATCCTCAACCTGGCTCCACGCCACCAGGACCCGCCCGCCTTGCAGGCTGACCGTCGGCTTGGTAGGCGTGCCCGGCTTCTTGGAATCCACCTTGATGCTGGCCGACGTCTGGTCCGCTTCCTTGTTGGTCGCGGCGTCCGTCGACGAGTAAATAATCTTGATGTCCGGCCCGTCGGGCAACGTGAAGGAAGTCGTGTAGGTCACCTGGGCCGCCGAACCAACCTTATACACCGTCGTGCCCGCCTCGTTGGACGACAATGTCACGGTGGGGGCGCTCGTGTACCAGTCGTCCTGGCCCTGGGGCTTGGCAGGCGCCAGCGTCAGTGTGGTCTTCGGCGGCACCTTGTCAAGGGGCGCTGTTTCACTTGACGCCGCAAGGGCGTTGGCGGGAGTGGCCAGGTCCTTGATCGTACCCGGCGTGTACGACACGTGGGGCGTGCGACTGCCATCAAGGGTATTGGGGAAGACCAGGAAAATGACGTTGTCGTCCGCCGCGTTGGGCAAGAGCGTCGTGCTCCCGGTCACGACGGAGGCGGGCGTTCCGATGGAACTCCCGATGGCCCAGTTGGCCGCCACCAGGCTGGTTGTGGCACCTGCCCCGTCTGCAATCGGCTCCGAGAAGATGACCTTGAGGGCATCCAGGCGACCATCCTTGTCGGCATCCACGGTCTCGATCGACGTGATGATCGGGACCGTCGTGTCAAGGATGGCTTTCTTCTGTGTACTCGCCACCACTGCCGTGTTCATCCGGAACACGCCATTGGCCGCAGCGCCGATGGTGGTCGGGGTGCCATCGACATCCGTGGCCGCCAGCGGCTGGTTCAGGGTCACCTTCACGCGCTCCAGATCGACATCCGGATTGTAGGTCACGGCGGCAATCCCGGTCACGAGGCTGCCTGCCGACGGCGACAGGGCAAAGCTGGCCGTCGTCAGGGCGGCCCCGGACGGGCCGGAAATTTTCTCGCTGAAGTCCAGGGTCAGTTCCTTGCTGCCGATGTTGCCCTTGACCGCCACCAAAATGGGCTGGTCCGGTAGCAGCAAGCGCTTGGTGTCCACGGGGCGATTGCCAGCCGCATCCACGATCTTGGCGGGAACCGGCGCCACGGAATCCGTGTTGAAGTCGGCCTCCGCGATGGCCGCATTCAGGGTGAACGTGACCGCCTTCTCGGTCACCGTGTGGGCCACAGCGGTGATCGAAGCGGCGCCGCCCGCCGCCGCGTTGTCGTAGGCGAAGGCATCGGCGCCCAGCGCGGCGCCGGCGCCATCGTTGACCAGCTCGCTGAAACTGGCCGTGATCGTCGAGTCACCCGCCTTCACGCTGGAGAGGCGCAGGACCGGCTTGGCGGCGTCGGTTTCGGTCAGGTCAGCGGTGCCAACGGCCGCCAAACCGTTGCCGGCAGGGTCCGTCAGGGTGCCCGCGGGCGTGTAGGTGAGCTCCGGTTTGGCTCCGGAGTCGGTATCCGCCGCCTCATCAAAGGAAAGGGTGAACATGGCGTCGCCGGCGGTTCCCGTGGCAATGGCCGTAATGGTGCGCCCGGCCACGGTCCACTCCGCCGCATTCAGCGTGTCGTCCTTGATGACCTCGCTGGCCGTGACCAGGTAGCCATCAATCTTGCCGTCGCCATCGGCATCCTGCGTGGCCGCCGACAGGAGGATGGGACGTACCGCATCCAGCGCCACACGAGCGGTCGCCCGATCAGCCAAGGCCTTGCCGGCTGGGTCCGCGACGGCGGTGCCCTGGTCCCTGGTGTAGCGGTAGGAGGGCGTCGTGCCCGTGTTGCCTTCCGCAGTGAAGCTAATCGTGAGCGCGCTGACGGCGGTACCGGCTCCCGTAAGCGCCTTGGCGGCGCAGGTGCATCCCGTGAGAACGAAATCGCTGACGTGAGCACCCGAAGCATCGACCACTTCGCTCAATTGAAGATTCAGTCCGTTGATCTTGCCAGCCCCGTCGCCTCGCGTGGATGCTGAGAACACGTACGGTGCAACATCGTCCCGCTCGACCAAATCGGCTGTCGCGACCACCAACGCCCCGCCAGCCGCAGAACGCGCCGCGCCGGCCGCAGGGTACGTCAAATCGGGCACGCGGCCGGTGTTGACGGCCGCTGCCTCAGTAAATCGAATCGTCGCGTTGCGGGCGTTGCCGTTGGTGTCAGCGGTGACATCCAGGCCAATGGCAGCCACGCCGTCAACCAGGAAGTGAGTCCTGTTGAGCGTACTGACGACCATGTCGGCATCGAAAGTGATCGCCAACGCATCGATCTTGCCGTTGGCATCCTGGTCCCGTGTCAGGGCAGAACTGATCTTGGGCGGTGGCGGCTGGAGCACCGTCACCACGAAAGACGACGTTGCAGTCGCCACGCCCGCCTGAGGCAGGTGCTGGCCGACCACGTCAATGTTCAACGTCCCGGGCGTGGCGCTGGAACTGGCGTTGATGGACAGGGTGAATGTGCGTGCCTGGCCGCCCGGGAAGCTGCCGGGCGAATTGCCCCCGGTCTGGAAATTGATGGAGAACCCACTGGCATCCACGGTGCCGGACGCACCAGTCCAGGACGTGCTGGAACCGGCCTCCCGGAACTTGAACGGGGCACCGCTCTGCTCTCGCAGAGTGAACTTCAGCGAGAAAATGACGCCCGTCTGGTCTTCGCCATTGGTTACCTCCACAACGATCCGGTGATCGACGGCCCCCGGCGCGAACGAGGTCCCAGACTGGGGGGTCAGGCGCATTGAATGGGCGCCGTCGGCTGGCGGGATGAGCACCAGCAACAGGATGAGCGCCATGGCGACGGCACGGACGCCGGCAGCCTTGCCTCGGGGGAAAGACGCAGTGTGGAATGTCAAGCGAGCACCTTCTCTGGTCGCCGCGGCCGCTGCTAGGCATTCTGGCCAGGGCTATGCATCGATCCAGGGGCCTTGACGCAATAAAAACACA